>JBBQGP010000017.1:0-43913 GCA_038323095.1 Chloroflexia bacterium
CAGCTAAGTGACGATATGCTCAAAAAGATGCTGGCTCGTGAGGCGGTGATTGGCGTAGTATTGTATAACCGCTTTTTGACCGGCAGTAACGAAGCTTCGCTGGATGATGCTATCCGCCATATGAGCCACATTTGCGAATTGGCCGGACATACCCGTTCTTTAGCTCTTGGCACGGATTGGGACGGCGGCTTTGGAGCAGAAGCTATTCCCCAACCGCTGCGGCAAGTGGGGGATTTGTATATGTTGGCTGAAGCTCTTTTGCAGCATAAATTCAGCGAAGCGGATGTTAAAGCTATTTTTCACGGCAACTGGACGCGGGTACTGCGTCAGGGCTTATCCAAATTTTAGGTAGTTGGATATTATTGGCCCAAAAGTAGTAAAATAGGCCAGTAGTACAAAGCAAGTTGTAAAAATGGCAGTTGCCTATAATTCAGGAACTGGATGAGAAGGGAGAATTAGTAATGACCCAAGCTGGTACAGACAGGCCGATTAAGTTGGGAATTATCGGGTCGGGTCTGGCAGTTAAATATTTGCACGCTCCGGCTATGAAGAAATTGCCGGGTAAGTTTGAAGTAATCGTAAGTTGCGCCCGTAGCGAAGAATCGGCCAAAGCAGGGGTGCAGTTGGCAAAAGAAGAGCTAAATAGCCCGAATTGTAGCTGGACAACTGATTACAAAGAAGTGCTAAATAACCCTGACGTAGAGGCGGTGCTGCTTTCTTTGCCTATTCAACTAAACGCCCAGTTTATGATAGAAGCGGCTCAGGCAGGCAAGCATATTATTGCTGAAAAGCCTTTGGCGGCAAATCTGGCCGAAGCTGAAAAGCTGATGAACACCCTCAGCCAGTACGATAAATTAGTTATAGAAGTCGCCGAGAATTTTCATTATCGGGATGATTTTGTGAAGGCTAAGGAATGGCTGGCGGCAGGGCGGATTGGCAAACCGTTTATGATAGAAATACAAAGCCGTTTCTGGGTAGATACTTCTCGAAGTTTTGCTGCAACCCCCTGGCGTTATTTCAAGGAATATAAAGGCGGTTTGGTGGCCGATGGTGGGGTTCACTATGGCGCGGCTATTCGCGAATTGGGCGGCGAAGTGGCTCAGTTGCACGCCTTTACCAAAGGAATTCATCCTGATATGAACGGGGTGGAAGATACCCTGTTGCTCAATATGCGCTTCCAAAATGGGGTTATCGGCAACCTGCTTTATACCGGTGCGGCCCAAACCCGCGAATCCACCCCTTTACATGGGCTTATTTACGGTAGCGAAGGGACGCTTGAGCTTTCTAACGGTAAGGTAGTATTGACTAAAGGCCCGCATCCCAAAAGCGAAGTAATCGACCAATTCGAGGCTCAAGATTTTGATAATGGTTACAAAGGCGAATTCCTGAATTTTTATGAAGCGATTCGCAATGGTAGCAAAGTAGTTAGCACTGTCGAAGAAGCTTACAAAGACTTCGCCCTGATTATGCACGCCCTCGATTCTGCCGAATCGGGCAATACCGTAACTTTGTAATTCAAGACCCTAAAAATTTGTTGTCGTGTACTCTCTTAACCGGGAGAACCAGTTGTTTATTGTGTGCAATTGTTAGCAAGCAACTCTCTTGAGCCAGTTTCAAGCGAAGAAGCTTCTTGACCAGACCGGGTCTACAAACCAAAACCGAGGTTAGGCTGGAAGCTTCTTCGCTCAAACCCGTTTTAGGCTGGTAGCAGAACAAGAATGATTGATAGTTTGTTGGTTCTTTATAACCCAAGCTATAAGCGGACTCTACAGTTTTAAGATTAGTTAGCTGCTACGTTAGCTTCGGTTGATAATGCGGGAAGTAATTCTAGGATGGTAAATAATCAGGTTGAGCAGTAAACAAATAAGATTGGCGGTTTTAGAAAATCAAATCGGGCGGCTGGAAAAGCGGGTGACCACTTTTCGGGCGGTTAGCGACCGTTACTCCTGGGTGCGCCTGGCGATTTTTGTGGCCGGAGTAGGAATTAGTATTGCCGGGTTTTACTTTGTGAATGGCTGGCTGGGCTGGCCCTTACTGGTGGCTACCCTTTTGGCTTATGCCGGGTTAGCTTATCGCCATCAGCTTTTGGAAAACGGCATTACCCGTCATAAAGTCTGGCTTGAGCTAAAACGCGCTCAGGTTGCCCGGATAAAGCTGGATTGGGATAATATTCCGCCCGAATTCGCCGCTGCGCCTTTGCGTGCCGACCACCCCTTCGAGATTGATTTGGATATAACCGGGGAGCGTTCATTGCATCGTTTGCTGGATACTGCCACTAGCCGGGAGGGTAGTTTGCGTCTGCGGGATTGGTTGCTAACCACTCGACCTGATATAAACTTGATTACCCGGCGGCAAAAATTAGTCTGCGAACTTGCCCCACTTTCGCTTTTTCGGGCCAAATTGATTATGAAGGCACGGCTGGCGGCGGGCAAATCGGGCGAGCAATGGGAAGGTAGTCGTTTGCTGGCCTGGCTGGAACGCAACGCCAAAAGCCAGCCCTTGCGCGGCACTTTAATTCTGCTTTCGCTAATTTCGCTACTAAATATCGGGCTGTTTACGGCCAGTATGTTGGGGCTGCTGCCGAATATCTGGGTTATCGGCTTGCTGATTTTTATCCTGGTTTCGGGCTTTAAGTCCACCGACACTTCTGATTTGTTAGGCGATGCCTATACCTTGCGAGATGGACTGGCAAAGCTAAAACAAGTTTTGGGCTATCTGGAAGCCTATAATTACAAGCGCACCCCCGAACTGCAAAAGCTCTGCCAGCCTTTGCTGGATAACCGCCCGACTTTGCAACTTCGCCGAATTTCGCGAGTGCTGAACGGGCTGGCCTTGCAGCGCAACGCGATTTTGTGGATTATTATTAACGCCTTTATTCCATGGAAGTTCTATTTCGCCTACCGGCTTGACCAGCGCAAAGCCGAGCTTGCCGCCGCCCTACCGGGTTGGCTCGAAATTTGGTTCGAGCTTGAAAGCCTGAATTCGCTGGCTAATTTCGCTTATCTAAACCCGGAATATTCTTATCCTGAAGTTGACATAACTCACACAACGCCTGTTTTTGAGGGGGTTTCGCTCGGCCATCCCCTGATTATAGCCGATAAAAAAGTTAGTAACGATTTCAGATTGGACAAAATCGGGGAGCTGATTATTATTACTGGCTCGAATATGGCTGGGAAAAGTTCCTTTTTGCGGACACTTGGCGTAAACTTGTGCCTGACCTATGCGGGAGGCCCGGTCAACGCCCGCCAGATGCGAACCGGGTTATTTCGGATTTTTACCTGTATTCGGGTAAACGATTCGGTCACAGACGGTTTTTCCTATTTTTACGCCGAAGTACGACGGCTCAAGGCTTTGCTAAACGAGGTGAACCGAGCCGATAGTATGCCGGTCTTTTTCCTGATTGACGAAATTTTTCGAGGGACAAACAACCGGGAGCGTTTGATAGGCAGCCGTTCTTACCTCAAAGCCTTGCTGGGTAGCCGGAGCGTTGGCATAGTCTCAACCCACGATTTAGAGTTGGTGCATTTGGCCGATAACGAGCCGAGCATCAAAAATTACCACTTCCGCGAAGATGTAATTGATGGTTTAATGGTTTTTGACTACAAATTGCGTTCAGGCCCTAGCCCAACTACAAACGCCCTCAAAATCATGAAGTTGGAAGGCTTGCCGGTTGAAGCTTGATTTTCGCTTTGACCTCAAGATATACTAGATGAGGAAATATTGTGACTATTTCACCTGATAAAATTGAAAGCAGCGCGACAATTGATGAGTGTGGGCCGTGCGTGGCTGATGCGGTGCTGGTCGGCGGCAAAAGCGGAACAGAATTAGCCGAAAAGCTCGAAGGGACTTATCCCCTGACAATCGCTGCCTTGCGAACAATGGAGGGCGGCTTAACCCATCTCGAATATATTGTTGCCCTGCAAGAACGCTGGCAAAAATTGGCAAAAGGACAATTGCCAATTGAAGGTGAAGTGCTGGTGAGTGTGCCGAATACAGCGGCTTTACCCAAAACTGACCGAGATTTTGATATTATTTACTGTGGCGGAGTCTTGGGTTTGTTTAGCGCGGCAGTGCTGGCCCGGATGGGCTGGAAAGTAATGGTGTTTGACCAGCGTCGGGTCGGGACGAGTCATCGCGAATGGAACATTTCGGACGAAGAATTGGCCCGCTTTGTCGAGGTCGGCTTATTCAGCCGCGCGGAATTGGAACAGGCCGTATCCAGCCGCTACCAGCGTGGTTTGGTCAAATTTTATGGCGAGGGTATTCCTGAACCCGAAGCCGAACTGTGGCTGGAAAATGTGCTGGACGTAGCTCTTGATTTGGGTAAGCTTCTGGAAATGGCCCGCGCCAAGTTCGAGGCGGCGGGCGGGGTGGCTCTTGATTTACGCGCCCTTAAAAAGCTTTACATAACTGAATACGGCACGGTGCGCTCGGTGGTGGAGGTCGAAAACCGGGAGGGCCAAATCGAACGCTACAGCGCACGCCTGACCATTAACGCGCTTGGGGCAATTTCGCCTTTGTCGCTGCTTTTGCAGGGCGGCAAGCCTTTCGATGGCGTTTGCCCGACGGTGGGCAGCACCGCCCTTAATTTTCAATCCGGCACAGGCCCGCTTGAAGTTGATACAAATTTGGGCGATGTATTGGTCAGCGTGGCCCATGCTCAAAAGAACCGTCAGCTAATTTGGGAAGGCTTTCCCGGCAAGGATGACGAAATGACGGTTTACGTTTTTTACTACGATTTGGTTTCGCCCGAAAAGGCCGATGCTCAAAGCTTGCTGGATTTGTTCGAGGCTTACTTCGAGCTTTTGCCCAGCTATAAAAATCTTGGCCCTGATTTCGCCCACCTCAAACCTGTCTATGGCTACATCCCGGCTCGTCACCATCGTCCGGCGGGAGGTAGTGCCAGCCATCGTGGGATTTTGTCGGTAGGTGATGCCACTTCGCCTCAATCGTCGCTGACTTTTTGCGGTTTTGGCTCGCAGGTTCGCAACTTGCCGCGCCTCTCGGCCTTGCTGGATTACGCCCTCAAGCACGATTTGCTGGAAGCCGACCAATTGCGCTCAATCGGGGCGCATCAAGCCAATATTAGCCAGATGTGGGTTTTCAGCCGTTTTATGCAGCCGAGCAAGCCCGGTAGCCATCCTGAAGACGTAAATCGTGTGATGAACGTCTTTTGCGCGACCCTGAACCAGATTGGCCCGGAAGTTACCCGCCGCTTCTTTCAGGATAAAATCGGCTGGCGCGACTACAACAAGGTTATACTCAGCACCGCCCGTCGCTATCCCCGCGTTTTCCCCATCAGCTTTGAAGTGCTGGGCCTGAAAGGAATTGGTCACTGGGCGATAGATTATTTGATTTTCAGCCGCGAAAGCTTTTATCGTACTTTGTATCAAAAGCTTGGTAAAAAAATCCAGAATAAATTACAATCTTTCCTTGAGAAACGTCGTCCAAAGCTGGCTCTATCCCTCGCTGCCCGCCGCGAAGAATGGATAGCATCGGGCTTACTTTAACAGGAGCATAAGTTATGACTAAAAATATTACTTTTGAACTGCCGGAAGAACTTGTAAAAAGTTTTACGGAACTAGCCGAAGCCGAAAACTTATCAGCTAACGAATTGGCTCAGGTTATAATTTCAGGCTATGTAGCAGGGCAAACTCTCCCTCCGAGCGATGAGGAACTCGCCGCCGTAGAAGTTACCATCAAAAAATCCAAACTTGCTGGTGCGAAATCATACAGCGACAAGGAATTGGACGATATTCTTAACAACTATAAACCAAAAACTGAAGGTCTCTAATGGCGGTTCGTTGGGATGAAGACGCAAAATCTGACTTACAAAACATTCTCGACTTTTATACTACTTTAGCAGACGAGAGTGTGACAAGGAGGGTTGTTGCTGCTATACGACGAGAGGTTCAACAATTATCAATTACTCCTTTGTTACAAAAAAGGAGGCAGGAAGGTGAAAACTTTCAAACCTGGCTTGTGTATCGGAGTGAATACCGCGTTTATTACAAACGAATAGGGCCACGCACTATTTATGTCTATCGAATCTGGCCCTGTCGGAGAGTACCTCTAAAATCTGACGAGATAATTTAGGCTACAGAAGTAAAGGGTCTTTTATGACTACCGAAGTAAAAAAAGTAATAGATTTGGGTCAAAGTTATACAGTTGAAGAATTTGAGGCATTGCCGGGTGATGGTAATCGCTACGAGTTAGTACGAGGAAAAATTGTAAAAATGCCTTCAACCGGGGATGAGCATGGCACGATTTTGGATGAGCTTTACGCCGCCCTCCGTGCTTACGTTAAAGCTAACAAGCTTGGTAAACTCTGGTTTACTACCGGCTTCAAATTAAGTGATGATACCGAATTTGAGCCAGATTTGATGTTCATAACGGCCGACCGAGTGCCACCCCTCAGCAAGAAAGCCTTGCGGGTAATCCCGGATTTGGTGGTAGAAATCTGGTCGCCAAGCCAGCTAACCCTCAAAGGTTTGGATAAGGCTTCACAGCAAAAGATACAGGATTACCTTGAGGGCGGTGTACGGCAAGTCTGGTCAATCCACCCCGAAAACCAGATTATCGAGGTTTACCAGCAGGGGCAATCTGCACCAGTTCAAGTTCTGGGCATAAAAAGTGAACTAAATGGAGGCGAAGTAATACCGGGCTTTAGAATACAAGTAGGTGAATTGTTCGGCCAAACTGAAGCAGAGGCGGCAGGAGCATAAGTTATGGCAGTAACCCTAAAAAAACCTGTCAGAATAGCGAAAATTTATACTAGCGACGAATTTGAGAACTTGCCGCAATTCGACGCACGCTATGAATTAGTTAATGGAAGGCTTGCAAAGAAACCTATGCCCGGTTACGAACATAGCCTGATAGCCCGTCTTATTCTCAAGCAGTATGACCGCTTCGACCCGGATGAGCAAATCGGGCAGATGTTGCAGGAGGTTAGCACCAAACTGGATTTGACCAATACGCCTACTCCTGATTTGGCTTTTTGGAAAGCTGAAAATAAACCTGCTCGCTCGACCAAAGCCGCGCCTCGTCCTGACCTGGCTATCGAAGTTTGGTCGCCGCGTGACCTGAAGAGCAAAAAAAGGCGGGAGGAAGCGCGGGAACGGATTCGCAAATATCAGGCTGCCGGAGTAAGTGTTATCTGGTCAATCAATCCGGCTAGAAAGATAATCGAGATCTATCATCCTGACCAATCCGCCCCCGTTCAGACGCTAGGTATAAATGATGAATTAGATGCTGGTGAAGTAATACCCGGTTTTAAGCTAAAAGTTGGTATGCTGTTTGCATAGAGGCTTTTGCCGGGAAATTGAAATAATAAGCTTGAGAATGAGAAGGGAAGGGAAAACAGGTGGCCTATAATTTTGAGCCGGGAACGCTGGTAATAAAAGGTGACGTGCGACGCGCTTATAATTTGCCCGCCGCCCCGCCACGCGTTTACGAATATTTGAGCAATATCAAAAATCTGCTTTCACAAGTGCCAAATACCCGCAAATTGCAAATTGGTAAAAATAGCGGGCGGGCGCGAATGTATGTAACAGTCGAAGCGATGGGACTGCCAGTAGATGGGGTGATTGATGTTGAACCGGCTTTTGACGCTGAAAATTTAACTATCCGGCTCAAAACTCCGGCGGAAGGCTTAGGGCCAATCCCGCCCCGCCACCTGACTGGCACTTTTCAGGGCTTTATCAAGGTTGCTCCGGCTGAAAAAAGCGGTTCGCACGTTTCCAGCCGGATTGTGCTGGCTTTCGATGCTACCCAGGTTGAGCTATTAAATTTGTTCCCTCGCGCTCTTATCGAATTCAACGGCCCGGCCATCTTGCAGCAATACGCCGAGGCCCTTTGCGACGAATATACCGGGAATTTGCTCCGCAGCTTCCGTAAATGGCTAGTCGAGCAGAAAAGCTAAGTAACAAGTATGAAGTATGAAGTATAAAGTCGGAATCAAGTAATAAAGGGTTGTCGGTTGTCAGTGGGGGCTAAATCCTTTAATTGGGGTAATATCCCGACCTTAAAAGGCTGGGCTGATAGCCTGAAAACCTGGCTAAAGCCGTAAAGGGTCAAGCCAGATTTAGCCAAACTTCGTCCTGCCCTTTAGGGCCGTTTTCACGGTATTAGCCCGGACATTCCATATCCGGGAGACAACTCGCAACTCCGTTCCCCCTAACAACTAATAACTAACAACTAACAACTGGTGAGTAATGAATAAAACATTAGAAATAGTACAATTTGGAATGGGCGGGGTAGGTCGCGCTTTGCTTGGTCTGGTAGCTCAAAATCAGGCAGCCATTCGGGATAGATTAGGGTTGGACTTGCGTTACCGCGCTCTAGTAGATAGTAGCCAGGTTTTGCACCTTGACCAAAACGCCGCGTTATCCCAACAGCATTTGCAACATTTATGGGCCGCCCTCAAACCTGAAATGGGCGAAAAACTGGCAAATCAGGCGGGAGTAGTCCAAAAACCAGGTGATTTAGCGGTGCTGGCAACCGAGCTAGACCGGGTGCGACGTGAGGATAACGGGACGCGGCTGGTAATCGTGGACGTGAGCGGCGCATCTCACGAGCAAATGACCCCCGTGATTACCGCTACCTTGCGACAGGGCCAGTATGCAGTACTTGCCAATAAACGCCCGCTTTGTGGGCCAATTGCTGAATTCAAGCAAATGATGACGGCTGCCGGAACTGGGTTATCCCGCTTGCGCTACGAGACTACGGTTGGGGCAGCTTTGCCCGTAATCAGCACTTTGCGGATGCTATTTGACAGCTTTGATAGCGTAAGCGAAATTAGCGGCACGTTTAGCGGTACGCTCGGCTATTTGACTACTCGACTGGAAGAAGGGGTTAGCTACAGTCAGGCCGTTACCGAAGCGGCTCAGGCGGGTTACACCGAACCCGACCCCCGCGACGATTTGGGCGGAATAGACGTGGGCCGTAAAGCCCTGATTTTAGCCCGTACTCTGGGCTATCAGCTTGAACTTTCGGACGTGGCGATAGAACCGCTTTACCCCGCCAGCCTCGCTGAACTGAGTGTGCCGGAATTTATGAAGCGTTTACCTGAACTGGACAAGGAATACGCCCAGCGCACCCAGCAGGCTGCCGCTCAAAATCGCACTTTGCGCTATGTTGCTACTGTAAAAGAGGGGAATTGCCGGGTTGGGCTGGAAGAAGTCCCGCAAGACTCACAAATCGGGCGGTTGCGTGGTACAGATAACATCGTGGTTTACCAAACCAGACGCTACACCCAGCAACCTCTGATAGTGCAAGGGCCGGGCGCAGGGCCGGAAATTACCGCTTCCGGCGTACTGGCCGATATTTTGAGCTTTGCCCGCTAATTAGCAGTTGTACAACTTACTATTAAAAATCAATTTCAGTCTGCCGTCTTTTTATGAGATATTGCTCCGTCAATAAACTTAGCTGAAAATCTATTGGCGGAGCAGCATTCTATTTGTCTGGTGGTGTGGGTGGTACAGGGTAGCCAATTGGCGGCCTGACCGAAGTTCTGGCCTGTACTCCAAGATTAATACTGGTGGCTTCTAGCTGGTTCTGTTGATTAACTTTTCCAACAACTGTAAGCAAGTCACCGTCCTTAATATCGCTTTGGCTCGAAGCTACATTGTTTCGATTAATTACAGTATTAGCCATAATTTTAACTGTAACTACTGTCCCGCCAGCACTCCCGATGCGGATTGTCCCCGCGTTTTTATCAAAATTGATAATAAAACCGCTTACTGTAACGGGGTCGCTACCGGGTGCTAAAGTTGGCTTGGGTGTGATTACAATTGGCGTAACCACTGGCAAAGTCAAATCACCACCGGGCGTAACAGGTGTTTTAGAGGCGGGTGGCGGTGGCGACACTACGTTAGGCGGGTTGCTGGAAGGAGCAGCAGTATTAGTTGAAGGAGCTTGAGCCGCCGGAGTAGTTTCGACAGGCTGAGTAGTTGTCACTGCCGCCGTAGTGCTTTCAGGCGCGGGCGAAGAAGGCGCGACGGTACTTTCACTAACCGTGACAGATGCCGTCGGTTCAGTAGTATTATTCAAATTAGTCCCCCTTATAGTAGTCGCCGGAGCTGCCACGATTGCGGTAGCGGTTGCCGCTTCAGATGTAGTGGTAGCGGTTGGAACGGGCTGATTAGCCACTACTGGCGTAAACGTAGGCGAATTGCTTTTATTAGACAAAGCCAGAATAGCGACGGTCAGCAGGCCAATTGCTAACACTGCCGCCGCCCCCAATCCGGCCAACCCGAAGCGATTTCGGGCCGGACGCAATCTGGCGTTAGGCTGCATCTGGCGTAATTTTTGTAAAGTTTCCTCAAAAGCTTTTCCCGGCGGCGGGATTTCCTGCTCATTTATTTCCATCAAGCGGTCAATATCATCCCGCTCTTGCATTTTCTCTTTGCTCATAAGTGCTTCTCTTTACTATTATTAAAGGCGGTCTTTTAGATAAACTCTTAGCTGGGCTTTGGCTCGCTGAAATAAAGTTTTGACCGTATTTTCGTTCAAGCCCAACACTTCGCTTATTTCGGCAAAACTTAAATCGCTGGAATAGCGTAAAAGCACCACCTGACGCGATTTTTCGGGCAAAGCTAAAATCGCTTCCCGCAAAATTTCCTGTGTTTCTAAACGCTCGACAATTTCGTCCGGCAAGGGAGCTGAATCTGGAAACATTTGCAAGGGCGAAAAATCTTCGTCTGCTCCAGCTTCCGGCTTTACTCTGGCGGCGAAATCGGAAAAGGCCAGATTTTGGCGGTGGCGCAAATAATCCAGACATTTATTACGGGCAATTGTAAACAACCAGGAGCGAAATCGCTCCGGCTTATCCAGCCCGCCCAGCCCTTTATACATCTGAATTAGTACCTGCTGCACCGTATCGTTAGCATCTTCGGCATTGCCCAGCATACGGTAAATATATTTCCAAAGCGGCTGCGTATAAAGTTCAATTAGTTTTTCAAAAGCAGCAAAATCGCCTTTTTGCGCCTTCAGGATTAGTTTTTCTTCCAATTGCAACCCGGCCTGCTGTCTGAATGAAGTTGAAACCGTTGCCATTCTCCCAATTTTCCAGCAGTTTGTATTCTACCCCATCGGGCAGAAGTTTGTGTTTTTTTCGCTATCTTCAAGACGTGCCAACCTTTAAAATAGTTTCAAATTCCACTTTCTGCTAAAATTAACGCAGGAGGAAAGAAAAAAATTATGGCAAAAAATTTGAACGAATACCAGTCAGAAGCCTGCGAGTTTTTGGGCGAAGAATTAAAGCATCCCCGTTTGGGGGCAGTTTTGGGTCTGGCCGAAGAATTGGGCGAACTCATCAAAGAAATTATGGAACTGGAAATTTATAGCAAGCCCCAACTACCCCTGTCCGGCGAAGCTCACGCCAAACTGTCCGCCGAAGCAGGCGATATTCTTTTTAGTCTTTTTGAAGTTTGTACCGCCTACAATATAGATTTGGCTACTGCCTACGAAGCCAAATTCGCCAAAATCAGCGCAAAAAAAGCGAACTGGCTGCAAAACTATGCTCCCAGCCTAATTCAACGCCGGGCTGAACTGGATTAGAAGTTGTTAGATGTTAGTTGTTAGAGAGAACAAAGAATTGACGATTAACGAAAAGTTAAGCCGACTTGTTAATGGGTGGTAATCTCCCGGACATGGAATGTCCGGGCTGATAGCATGAAACCGGCCCTGAAGGGCTGAAATGGGCTAGGGCTAGATTTAGCTTAACCTGTAGCGGCTTTAGCCCGGTTTTCATGTTATCAGCCCCGCCTTTTAAGGCCGGGAGTTTTGCAACAAGTCGGAGTTATGAAGTATAAGTTCGGAAATTAACTCGCAACTCGCAACTCGCAACTTCTTCACCGACAACTAACAACTCTATAGATTTGGCTTATTGTTTGGATTATGTAGAAGAATTTGTAAAGGTTAAGTTAAGATGATATAGTATGGCGGATATGAGGCTTAAGGCGAAAGTTTGATTTGAAAGGAACAATGTAGAATGGCTTATGATGTAACTTTGATTCCCGGTGACGGCACTGGGCCGGAAATTGCCGAAGCAACCCGCCGCGTGCTGGATGCTACCGGCGTTCAATTTAACTGGGAAGTAAAGAACGCTGGTATTGAAGAAATGGAGCGGAGTGGCTCGGTATTGCCCAAAGATACCCTTGATTCTATTCGCAAAAACAAGGTAGCGATTAAAGGGCCAATTACTACCCCGATTGGTAAAGGCTTTCGGAGCGTAAACGTCGCCCTTCGTAAAGAATTGGACTTGTATGCTTGCCTTCGCCCCTGCAAACTTTACCGTGGGGTACGCACCCGCTTTGATAACGTGGATTTGGTGGTAGTCCGCGAAAATATGGAAGACCTTTATGCCGGAATTGAATTCAAACGCGGAACGCCCGAAGCGGCGGAATTGATAAATGAAATCGAAAAGCTGGGCGGAGCGCGAATCCGGGAAGATGCCGGAATTAGCATTAAACCTATCAGTGAGTATGGCACCCGCCGGATTGTCACTTTTGCGCTTGAATACGCTCGTGCCAACAAACGCCGCAAGGTAACTGCTGTTCACAAGGCTAACATTATGAAGTTTTCGGATGGCCTCTTTTTGGAAGTAGCCCGCGACGTAGCTACCCAATACCCCGATATTGAATTTAATGACGTAATTGTCGATAATATGTGTATGCAATTGGTGCAGAAACCCGAAGATTACGATGTGCTGGTGCTGCCTAACTTGTACGGCGATATTCTTTCTGACCTTTGTGCCGGGCTTATCGGCGGGTTGGGAATGGCTCCCGGTGGTAATATCGGCGATGGAATCGCCCTGTTCGAGCCTACTCACGGTAGCGCACCCAAGTACGCCGGACAAAATAAAATTAACCCGCTTGGCATGATTCTTTCGGGCGTAATGATGTTGCGCTACTTGAAAGAATTTGAGGCAGCAGACCGTCTGGAAAACGCGATTCAAGCCGTTATCGAAGAAGGTAAAAACGTTACCTACGACATGAAGCAAGACCGCAACGACCCCACCGCCGTTGGCACTGCCGAAGAAGCTGACGCTATTATTCAGGCGATGAAGAAATAGTTGTTAGACGGATTGACGATTGACGATTGGCGTTTGACAAAGGGTGGTCGATGGGAACAGGGTTGCGAGTTAATTTCCGAACTTATACTTCATAACTCCGACTTATTGCAAAACTCCCGGCCTTAAAAGGCGGGGCTGATAACATGAAAACCGGGCTAAAGCCGCTACGGGTCAAGCTAAATCTAGCCCTAGCCCATTTCAGCCCTTCAGGGTCGGTTTCATGCTATCAGCCCGGACATTCCATATCCGGGAGATTACCATTCATTAACAAGTCGGAAGTACGAAGTAGAAAATCTAGTCTAGGGTTAAAACCCCAGCCTAACTAGGCGAAAGTACGCTAAAAGCGCACTAAAACTTCCCCGACCAGCCCGCCTAACAGTGACCTTTAGGTTACTTTCGCCTTTTGAGCTTGGGCCTTGAGCCACAAGCTTCTTCTCGCAACTTCGTTCCCCCCGACAACCGACAACTCTGTTCTCTCTAACAACTAACAACTAACAACTCAAATGGACTATATCTTTCTGGTTTTTGCGGCAATTCTCGGCGTGGCCGGGCTAATCTTTGCTGGATATTACATTTACAGATTGATGAAAACGCCGGAAGTTGGACCTAAAATGCGGGCTTTCAATCGGCTTTTTTTAGGTCTGGTGGCTTTAGGGATTATCGCGGGCCTATTTATGGCTTTGTTTGGTGAAGGCAAAATTGGCCTATGGGGGCAAGTGCAGGCCGCCGGGTTACTAGCATTGGCTTTGTGGATAATGGCGGCAGAAGGTTTTGGGGTCGGCTTTCAGCAAATGGAGCAAGACGGGGTAGGTTTTATCCGCTTTTTTCAGCTTGGTAGTTCAGTTTTATTGTGTTACTCGCTTGCCCCCGCTTTTTATGCTTTTATCACTTTTGGCTCGAATTTCGCCTGAACCTCAAATATTATTTGCCCCAGGCCAGCCCATCCACCGGGTAGCGGTTGGAAGAAAGCAAGGCGAAGGGCGGCGAAACAGGTTCGGTTGCCCCTTTTAGGCTTGCACCGCGCCAGATACCGCCCGCCGGAACACGTCCTTCCAAAACTTCTCGCAAGGTTTGTGGCTCGGCCTTGAGTAGTTTTGCATCGGCCACGCAAGCCATTGATTTTCCTGAACTATCCAGCCAGTTTGGAAAATAGCCCGGACATTCACTTCTGATGCTCTCGAAAGTAGGGGTAGCAATGCCAAAAAAGGCCGGGCTAAGGTTAATTTGCCCATTTTGATTTAACAGCCGCAGCATAAAGATACCGTTTTGAGCGGGCAAGGATTTGGGGAAAAGTATTCCGGCGGGCGGCACATCAGCACTACTAACCAGCTCAGTAAGGGCATAAGTTTCATTGAAATTATCGGTAGAAAGTCGCCAGAGGTTCAGGGCTGGTTCTACTGAATTCCCCTGTAGATTTTTAGTAGAAAATCCTGCGAAAACCAGAATATTATCAGTTACCCAGCCTGGTTGATACGCTCCGCTGCCCAAATTGGTCAATTGCTTTGCTCTGGCATCGCTTTGGCGGGCAGCTTCCAGATTTGCCAATTCTCCAAAATTAGGGGTTAGCAAGAAAATTTCGGGCGTGGTCAAATTATTGCGCTGGCTACTAAAAGCAATACTCGCCCCATCTTGCGAAAGGGCAGGCCACCAATTGCGCCCACTAAAAGTAAGCTGGTGGGGTGCTTCCGGCCCAACTTGCCAGACCCAGATTTGGGCCGAATTCGCATCGCTAATTTCGTTCACAAAAACTAGCCGCTTGCCATCGCCCGAAAATTGCGGGGCGGAATTGCGGCCCGCTGGCTGGTTTGGCAGCAGCGCGAAACTTGTCGCCGAGCTGTTCATAAGATAAAGCCGCCCGTTAGCCGAGAACACGAATTTACCCACCGGGTCGTTATAACTTTGGGCCGCCTCGCTCAAAATAGTTTGAGGCTGGCCGGGTTCAGGGGTACTAGCTTTGCCGTCGCCTTGCGTCCAGCTCAGGGTTAAAATCTTGCCGTCTAAATTAAAAGCGTTGGAATTCGCGGGCAAAGGATTGGCGGCAGCATCGAGGGCCAGCAACTTACGGTTATTTCCCTCGCTGTAAGAAAGCCATTTGCCATCGGGTGAAAAGGCTAATGGCCCGCTACCTTCGGTCAGCTTGCGGGGTTGCTCCCCGGTGCTACGCCGAAGCCAAATTTCGCCCGGTTTGTTATCAAAAGACAGGCTATAGGCCAGCCAGCGATTATCCGGCGAAGTTGTTAGGGCAGTAATTGGCGCATCCTCGCGGGCCAAAAGCAGCAAATTCGAGCCGTCCCGGTCTATCCGGGCCAGGCCGCTTTTACCCCGTTCTCGTCCGGCTTCGTAACTGTTAAAATAAATAAAGCGGTTATCGGCAGAAATTACGGGCAAGCTAATTGCGCCGGAAGTAGCTTCTTTATTAAAAGGCAGAGCCTGGTTTGGCCCATCCAGCTTTAGCCTGAAAAAGCTATTAGCCCGAAGCGAAGTAAAAAAGAGTTCCTTGCCATCCGGGGCAAAGGCCAAATCCTGCGATAAGGCGTTAGCATCGTCCAATGCTTGTATATTCGAGCCATCCACATTCATCAAAAAAAGATTGGTTTTAGCGCGAACTGCCGCTACCGAGTAAGATACAAAAGCGATTTTGCGGTTATCTGGCGAAAGAACTGCTCCGGCCCGGATGCCTGCCGGAACACTCGGCCAATTCGCCTCTTGTGCGATGGGTTGCAAAAATTCCCCCGAAAGTAGCGGCGTACTTTTGCCATTAATATCCAGGCTGAAAATTTGGGGAAGATTATTCGCGCCGGAAACAGTATAAACTTGTAGACCGCCCGGACTTGCCGGATTATTGCTGGTTGCCCGGCCAAAAGCATAAAGTTGCCCGCTTGCCCCGCCAATGTAAACGCTATCTCCGGCTACTACCGGGCGCGTGGCAAGACTGCTACTGGTTTGGTACGTCCAAAGTTCGAGGCCAGATTTCAAATCTACCGCCCATAACCGCCCTTCGCTACTTCCGGCGAAAGCGACCCCGCCTCCGCTTATCGCGATTGGGCCGAGCAAGCCCGTCGTCTTTAATTCCCAGCCCGGCTTGCCATCTTTGGCGTTCAGACTTTTGAGCAGGCTATTTCCATCCGGGCCGAGCAAAGGGACGAGCAAAGTTTCCGGGCTGGCAGCCGGAGCAGAGGGGGTTTCAGTTTTGGTCGCGTCCAGATTTGCCCCAAAGAACCATTGAGGCGAGGCTAACCTTTGCATGGCGGGCAAGGCTGCAAGGCCGCGCCCGGTAGCGGTATAAAGCTGTCCGGCGGCATAAATTGCGGGTCGGTTAAGCTGGGCAATATCAAAAGTAGCGGGCTGGCTATCTTTGGCGATACGAACCACTCCGCCTGAATTTTGCGAAATTGCTTCGGGTAAAAAGAACGCGCCTCCGGCAACGGCTGGCGTATTTTGGGCAAAGCCGCTGGGCAAAACATATTGCCAGAGGGTTGCGCCGTTTTCCAAATCAAGGGCCACTAACATACCGGGCTTACCCGCCGCATCGGGCAGGGTCGCAAGATAAAGCTGGGAATTTTCGATTAAGGGGGAAGCTTTAGTAGGGCGGTCAAGTTTATGCTGCCATAAAAGCTTGCCGTCGTTCGCGTTCAAAGCGACAACCAGGCCGCTATCGTCGGCGAAAAAGATTTTGTTGGCGGCAAAGGCGGGTGAGCTATGGCTCGTACTATTATATTGGTAACGCCAGCGTACCACGCCATCGGCCCGGTTCAAGGCGACTACTTGCCCGCGCCCATCGTTAAAATACAAAGTTTCACCGACTACCGCCGGAGAAGTTTCTACCGGGCTGCCAGCCTCGTAAACCCAGCGCAGGGCCAAATTAGAAGCGGCAGAAGCGTTAAGCTCGACTGCACCAGAATTGTAGCCGCTTTGCCGGGCATCCCGCCCCCACATCGGCCAATCTGCTGGCCCAACTCCGTCAGGTAAAACGGTTTCGGCGGGCGGAGCCGGAATTGCGCCCGAATTGCCACAAGCTGACAAAGCAATATTTAGCAGAAGTAGGAGGCAAATTAGCCAAATTACCCGTTTTAGTCGAGCCAGCCCAAATATCTTGTTCAAATTAAACCTGTTTTGTTCAAAAAAGAATAATTCCAGCAGTAACCGTCAAGCATGTTACAACAGGGTTAGCTACAAAGCAAATTTTCACCTGACCTTCAAACAAAAGTCGCTTGTCATCGCTTGAAATCTCTGGTAAAGTACGAATATTGGAGTAGTTTTTGTAAAATAATTGCTGTAGTTTGGGCAAGGTGTAGTAACCCGGCCTTTTTTGATTATGACGGAAAAGGCTATTTCAGGAGAATTTATCGGCTTAATGAACTCAAATCAAGCTAAAATCCAACACAGCCGTCGCCACTTCCTTAGATTAGCTGGCCTAACGCTAACAGGTAGCGCGTTTTTGGCGGCTTGCAGCGATGCCACCCCTAACCCTACCGTAACCAGCGTGCCACCTACTGAAACGGTTCTTGCCTTGCCTGCTGCTACTGAAACACCTGTACCGCCCACTGTGACGGCTACGCCTGTACCGCCTACCGAAACCCCAACGGTTGCCCCTACCGCGACGGCTGTCCCAACCGCGACGGCTGTCCCAACCAGTACCCCGATTATTACTAACAGTAAACCAGTCAAAATAGGCTTTCTTTATCCGCAAACCAAAGCTCTGGCAAGTTGGGGCGATGGCTTGAATAAAGGCGCAACCCTTTACTTTGACAGCGTTAGCAATGTAGCGGGCGGGCGCAGGCTAGAAATTTTGCGGGAAGACGAGGAAGGCGAAGCTCCCGCCAATTTACGCAAAGTCCGCAAATGGGTTGAAGAAGACAAAATCGATATTTTGATGGGAGTAGTTTCGACTACGGTAGCTATGGCTTTGCGCGATTATATCTCACAGGTAGAAGTACCTTTTGTAATTGCCCATGCTGGCGGGGTAGATTTGACCCGCAAGCGCAAAAGCCGTTATCTTATTCGCACTTCGTTTAGCAACTGGCAAAAAAGCTATCCTTTTGGTGAATGGATTTATAACAACAAGGCTAAAAAAGTATTTGGGCTGGCCTCGGATGATACGCCGGGTGGGGAAACAGTCGCGGCTTTCGAGAACGGCTTTAACAAGGCGGGCGGCAAATTACTGGGTGAACTGGACATCAAACCTGATACCGCCGATTTTTTAGCTTATCTGACCCAGGCTCGGCAGACTAACCCGGAAGCGATTTTTGCCGCTTTTACCGGCACAGATGCCGCCAATCTTGTCCGGCAGCACGATTATTACGGCACAAAAAGCTCAATTTTGCTGCTAGGTACGGGCGATTTGCTGGAAGAAGATAATTTGGGCAAAGCCGCAATTGGCACACTTACCGCCAGCCACTATGCCCTAACCCTCGATACTCCTGAAAACAAAAATTTTGTGGCGGAATTTAGCAGCAAATATGGCAAAGTTCCCGACACTTTTGCAGTGCAGGGTTACGACGCGGCGCGGGTGGTAGTAGAAGGCTTGAACGCGGTTAAGGGTAATACGGACGATAATCCGAAATTAGCTGACGCGCTGACCGCCGTAAAGTTCAACAGCCCGCGCGGGCCATTCGAGATTGACCCCGATACCCGCAACGTCATTCAAAACATTTATTTACGCGAAGTTAAAGAAGTCGAAGGCAAAATTCTGAACGTTCCTACCGGGGTAGTTTTCCAAAAAGTAAAAGACCCCGGAAAATAAGACCTTTTTCCTATAGTTTCTGGCACTTATTAAAGAAACCCCCTCTAGGTTATGTCGGACGGCTGTGCTATAATTTAGCCGGAATTATAGTTAGAGCAAGTACGATAAAGCAGGAGAATTTAGCCAATGGCGAAAGATGATATTTCTACCCGCTTGGAGCAGCTTCGGGTTAATCCCCAACCGTCTGCTGACGCTTCGGCGGTGGCTACTTCCTACTCCGCCGATGAGGAACTGGCCTGCGCTTTGTGTTACCGTTTTTATCCGCCCACTGAATTAACGGTAGCTTCCAAAGAACGTTTTAATTTTGAAGCGGCGGTAGTAGTTTGCCCGAATTGTCTGGCCCAATTACAGGCCGAAATGAAGCAACGCAGCGCAAATGCCGATATTGTGCTTGGGCTGGTTTGGGGCGTGCTGGCTACAATTGTGGTACTTGTGCCGCTTGGCCTGACTATCTGGTTTAGCTACCAGTGGCCTGAGCGTGATTTCTGGCTTTGGCTTGGCTGCTATGCCGCTTTCCTGCCCGGCTTGCTGATTGGTCGGGCGGTTTATTATGGTTCAGGCCGCAAACATAGCCTTATTCAGCAGCTTATCGCCGTGGGCCTTACCTTGCTGACCGCTTTAACCGCCTGTTATATCGCCCAACTTGCCGCTTTTAACTTCCAGCTCGATATTATCTTCAAAAACGGTCATCCGCTCGATTTAATTCCACCGCATGTTTATCTTATCGACCACTTTTTTGATGCTATTATCCATTTCAGGATGAGCCAATTGGCAATGGCTGGACTGATGTTTGGTCTGTTAATCGGCTTAGTCGTAGCGTGGTTCGCCAGTGCCGGGCCACAACTTTTCACCCGGCCTTATCTTGGGCCTGAACCAAAAACTAAAAAAAGCTAGAAAGGCTAGAATTTGTTCTCCAAAAGCAAATTTTCTGCCAAACTTGGCCTGTTTTTAAGCGGGCTTGTTTTGTTACTGACTGCCTGTGGCGGTGGCGGCAACGCTATCGAAAACCAGAGTATGAAGCCGGAAGTAATCGCTCGTTTCAAAGCTGCACCAGATGATACAAGCGGCGACCCGGCCAAAGGGTTAGCCATTTTTGGCAAATCGCCCTGTGTCAGTTGTCACGCGATTAACGGGAACGGCGCAGCCATTGGCCCGGCCCTTGACCAGATAGGTACAAACGCCGCCAAACGAGTTCCCAATGTAACCGCCGCTCAATACATTCACCATATTCTAACCAATCCCGAAGATGCCAATTTGCCCAATTACCGTAGCACCACTATGCCCAGTTTCGCTGCTACTTTGAGCCAGCAGGAATTAAAAGATTTGACCGCTTTTCTTTTGAACCTGAAATAGTGTTGGGTTCGGCGCGGTTTGGCGGCAACTGGCTGGGGCTGGTAAAATGTTACCAGTCTTTTTAATTTGAATGGGAGAAAAGAAAATGGCGTTTGAGCAAATCCAGGCTCTGGTTTTTGATGTTTTCGGAACGGTAGTCGATTATCGCAGTAGCATTATCCGAGAGGGACTACAATTAAATCAGGCTAAAAACTGGCAGGTAGATTGGGGCAAATTTTCGGATAGCTGGCGCGGCAAATACCAGCCCTATATGAACAAAGTGCGGACGGGTGAATTAGAATGGACAAATCTGGACAGCTTGCACCGTATGTCTTTGGAAGAAGTTTTGCAGGAATTTGGGGTTAGCGGATTAAGCGAAACCGAGAAAGACGATTTGAGCCGGGTCTGGCATCGTCTGTCACCCTGGCCGGATGCGGTGGAGGGGCTAACTCGCCTTAAAAGCCGTTACGTTATCGCGACCCTTTCCAATGGCAATGTTGCCCTACTAACCAATATGGCTAAATTTGGCAAGTTGCCCTGGGATTGCATTTTATCGGCGGAGCTTTTCAAAGCCTACAAGCCCGATGCACAGGCTTACCTGGGCGCAGCTCAATTATTGGGTTTACGACCAGCTCAGGTGATGCTGGTGGCAGCTCATCAGGACGACTTGAGAGCCGCCCAGAAGCAGGGGTTAAAGGCCGCTTTTGTGCCGCGTCCGCTTGAATTTGGGCCAGATAAGAAATTTGACCTGACCCCCGATAAATCTTTTGATATAGTAGCCAGCGACTTTTTAGATTTGGCCGACCAACTAGGAGTATAGTTCATGAACCGGGTAGAAGATTTGCGGGAACGCCACGCCGCCGGACAATTAACCGCCGCCGAAGTTTTGGAGCTTTTCGATTATTTCAAAACCGAGCCGGTCAGCCGCAATTGGTATTACAATTATTTGATTAACGCGATGTATGTTTTTGTGCCGTATTTGCAAAGTTATCCCCAGCTTATCCGGCCTTTTGTAGAAGCGGTTTATCTTGGCGGCAACCAAATTATTGCCGGAGTAAGCAGCAAGGCCGGATTTTTTGAATTTCTGGCATCCAAGTCGCAGGTGGACGACCAGCTAAAGGCCGCCCTTAACGCGCATTACCCGGAATTTGAAGCGGCTTACGACAACTTGCCGCTAAAGCTAGGGGATTAACCATTGGAGAGGCTGGGCAGGGTAATATTAAGCGGGTCTGTACCTTTTTGGTGCGGGTCAACATTGGGCAGGGTCAGCATAATCGTAGTGCCGCGCCCCGGTTGCGAGTACAAATCGTAAGTGGCGTTTATCAGGCGGGCGCGTTCACGCATATTAAGCAGGCCAAAGCTGGTATTATTGGTATAGCGTTCGGCTACCGCCCGGCTATCAAAGCCCTTGCCATCGTCGCGGATAACTACGGTAGTTTCCTCTGGCCCGCGCTGTAGCTCAATCCAGACATTTTGCGACTCGGCGTGCTTGCGAATATTGTTTATCGCTTCTTGAATAATAATAAAAACGGTAGCTTCGGTGTTATAGGGCAAGCGGATTTGATTTTCTTCATCTTCGCCAAAACCGCTTACTATTAAATGCGGTTGCCAGGGTTCGGACTGCAATTTTTCGACATAAGCTTCCAGCGTTTTTATCAGCCCAAAAGTTTCAAGCATAAGCGGGCGCAAACCAAACATCATCGTCCGTACATCTTTGGTAACTTGCTGGGCGATTGTTTCGACCTGGTCAAGCGCGTTTGGTACCAGGTCAGGCTGCTGTTTCAAAGCTTTTTTGATAAAATCGATTTTCATTACAATCGAGGCCATCACCTGGGCCGGGCCATCGTGCAAATCGCGGGCCAAATCGCGGCGAACCTCTTCTTCTTTAGCAATCAGCCGGTCACGCTCGTCTTTTAGGTCTGAGTAAAGTTGGGCGTTTTCCACGGCAATCGCCGCCTGTGCCGCCAACATCAGTAGCAAAGCCAAATCATTGGGGTTAAAATTGGTGTTATCGAGTTTGTTCAAAACTTCGATTACCCCGATAATTCTTTCGTGGACGATAAGCGGCACGCACATAACCGAGCGGGTAGTAAAGCCAGTGTTATTATCCACCGCTTTGTTAAAACGGGGGTCTTTGCTAACATCATTAACAATTACCGGCTCACCAATCCGGGCCACGTAGCCGCTAATTCCTCTACCGGCGGGCTGGCGATATTGCTTCAAAACGCTGCCTTTTTCGCCGCTTGGAATACTGAAAACCAATTCATCGGTTTTGCGGTCAAGCAGCATCAGGGTACAGGCTTCGGCGTGGAGCAATTGGCTGGTGGTACTCATTACCTGTTGCAACAAATCGGGCAAATCGCGGTTAGAAGTAATCGCCGTCGCAATTTCGTTGAGCAAGACCAAATCTTCCAATCTTTGGGAAACATTGGTCAGCGAACGCAAACTAAACCAGGCGTTAGCGGTAGCCCGGCCAAAAGCCGTCAGGGTGCTAAGTTCTCCAGCATTAAAAGTCAGGCCACTGGTGCCGCCCGCCCGTTCGGATTTGGGCAAGAGGAAAAGCATTACCCCAGTTGGGCTACTACTGCTAGGGTTAAAAAGGGGCAGAATCAAAACCCGCCTTAAACCGCCACTTTCCGGCGCAGCCACGTTTTGCATGGCCGGGCCTTTGGGTAGCCAGAGCGAAAGCGGGTTAACCTCACGATGGGAATTGCCATTACGACCATTGCGAGATTGAGCGGCCTGAGCCTGGGCAGCCTGAACTGTCAGAAAGCGGCGCAGAATTTCTACTTCCTTGCCAGTTTCGCGGCCCTCTTCGTATTCAAAAAAGGCAATTAGACCCGCTTCGGCTCGTGCCAGCCGCAAACCCTCATTCAAGGCTGTTTGTAATAACGAGCCAGGAACTTGGAGCAAAGGTAAATTTGTTAAATATTCGGTTAAATGGGACGTATCTAGCAGCATGTATCACTCGCCTCAGACCAGACAAATCAGATAAAAGAGCATACCCACCAAATAAGTGCTTGCTAAAACTTGAAAATAGCCCGGCCAACTCGTACCAAAGTTGCGCCTTCTTCGATAGCTACCCCAAAATCGTTAGTCATACCCATCGAAAGTTCACGCCAGCTAGTCGAATGAGTATGGTATTTCTCGAAAAGTTCTCGTAATCCGGCAAATACCGGGCGAGTAGCCTCGGCCTCCGGGAAAAAAGGGGCAATAGTCATTAGCCCGCATAGCTCCAGATTGGGCAACTTCAACACTTGCTCAATAGTTTTGCCCAACTCCGAAGGCGGCATACCTTCCTTGCTTTCCTCACCCGAAACATTAACCTGAAGCAGAATCGGCATTTTTTTAGCGGCCTTAGCACAATGTTTATTCAAAGCTTCGGCTAAATGAATATTTTCCACCGAATGAACCATATCAAACAAGGCAACGGCGCGTTTGGCCTTATTGCTTTGCAGATGGCCGATAAGGTGCAGACGGGCCGCACCGGGAGGGTAGGGCAAAGGCGTAAAACGTTCTTCGGCATCCGCCACCCGATTTTCTCCAAAATTAGTTAGCCCCAAGCGAAACGCTTCTTCTATCGCGCTACGTTCGGCGGTTTTACTGACCCCTACCAAAGTAATTTCAGACAAATCACGCTTGGCTTTTTTTGCGGAGGTGGCAATTTCTTCCCGTACCCGCGCCAGGTTTTCATTCAGGCTCATCCTCAAATATTCCCAATCAGGTACAAATTTATCAAACTCTATAATAACATAGCTTGTTACAAATTGCACCGTTTAATTCGTATATGATTAGTATCGAAAGCTCAATCTTTAGGTTTCGCTTAAAAATTCTGACGCGGATTATGTTATAATTTAACCAACCCTGCGGCGTTGCATCTGCCAATTCAAGATTTTTGCCGGGTACACCTGTCACTTCCAGTGCTGAGGACTAAGGACTAAGGACTGAGTATCAAGTTCAGGCTTCATAGAGTTTAGGAAGTCTAGCTTGTTGCCTGTAATCTAGCCATTAGCCCCAACTTATAATAGTTTGATTGAGAAAATAAAAAATGAAAGTTTACGACAATTTGCGGCTGGCGATGTCGAGCGATACTATTTATTGTAGTAATTGCAGCCAACCCAACCCGATAGAAAACGAAACTTGTGAGAATTGCGGCATCGCCCTAATCCGGCCTGCTTCGTTTTTCCAAAACCTACTTGATGTTCTGGCCCGTCCGTTGCGCGGGATGCGTCGGATTGCCGCAACTGCCCCGCTTGTTCAGGCTTTGCTGGTCGTAATTTTAGCAACGGCGGCCCAGCTTATGACCCAAAATATCAGTCTTTTGCGCGGCTGGCAGTATTATTATGACAATCCTGCTCAGATTGATGAAGAACTTGCCAAGGCTCTGAGAGAAAATCGGCTGCCAACCAGTGCTACCGGCCCGTTTGAAATGCTAATAGTTTTTCTGATTTTTCTGATTGGCTGGGTTTTGTTCACCGGTGGAATTCATTATGCCGCCCGGATTTTTTACAAGCAAGAGGCCCGGATTAAGTTTAATGTGTTGTTCTCAATAATTGGTATGAGCCGGATAACTTATCTTCTGCCCTTACTTTTGCTGGTTCTTTCCTTTATCGTGCCAGATATTGCAATAGCTGCCAATATTTTAGTGCAACTGCGAATTATAACAATCTGGCAGTTAGTTTTAGTAATAATTGGCGTAAAAGCGGCTAGTGGTTTTAACTGGAATCGCTCAACCTTAATAGTGATGATTCCAGCTTTAATTTTTATGTTCCTGATACCGCTCCCGCTTTAGGCATTAAACGGATGGATTATGCTCGAACCGCAATCAATTACTCCAATTAAAGATATAGGCAAGCGGGCGGCGCGTCTGTGGGTAATGCAGCCGCCTGCCCCGCCCGAATTTGTGGAACAAGCCAAGGCCCTTCATCTTTCCCGCCTGACGGCTCAATTGCTTTATACTCGCCAGATAAATACCCCCGAAGCAATCGATTATTTTTTTCACGCTACTTTTAGCAAATTAGCCGACGCAATGCTAATGAAAAATATGGATTTGGCGGTAGCCCGTGTCAAAGCGGCGTGCGCGGCGGGTGAACGAATTGCTATTTATGGTGATTTTGATGCGGATGGGGTCACGGGCTGCACTTTGCTGGTGCAATACTTACGGGCGGTAGGGGCGGATGTAATCCCGCGTATTCCCCACCGGGTTAATGATGGCTACGGCTTGAATAAGGCGGCTCTGGCGGTTTTGGCCGAAGACAAAGTAAAGCTGGTCATTACGGTAGATTGCGGGGTAAGCAACGTTGAAGAAATTGCTTATGCCAAAACTGAATTAAATATGGATGTAATCGTAACCGACCACCACCGCCCGCCCGACCCTCTGCCTTCCGCCGCCGCTATCATAAACGTGCGCCAGCCCGGTGACAATTACCCATACAAAAACGCGGCTGGGGTGGGAATGGCTTTTCACCTGGTTCGCGCCCTATCTAAAAATGGTCTCAAGCCCAAAAATATGACCCCTCGCGATTTGCTGGATTTGGTCGCGCTTGGCACAATTGCCGATATTGCGCCGCTTACGGGAGAAAACCGGGTGCTGGTGACAAGTGGTCTGAAAGCGATAAATCAGGCCAAACGGCCCGGCTTGCAAGCTCTTATCGAGGTGGCAGGGCTAAAACCGGGTCAGGTAGATGCTTTTGCGGTGGGCTTTTATCTTGCTCCTCGCATTAACGCTGCCGGACGAATCGATGATGCAACTTTGGCTTACGAGCTTTTGCTAACCGAAGATTTGGGGCGGGCGCGACAATTGGCCGAAGAATTAAATTTAAAAAACCGCGAACGTCAGAACCGGCTGGGACTGGTGCTGGAAGAAGCTCACCAGTGCGTCGAACGCGAAAAATTGCATGAACGTGGCAAAATTATTGTACTGGCGGGAGAAAGCTGGCCTGCCGGAGTGGTCGGCTTGGTAGCGGGCCGCTTATGCGAAGAATATAGCCGCCCGGTGCTGGTAATGGAAAAAGGTGAGAAGTGGTGCAAAGGCTCGGCCCGCTCCACCGAGGCTTTCAACGTGGTCGAAGCTCTGGTACGCTGTGACGATTTGCTGGAACGCTACGGCGGGCATAGTGCCGCCGCGGGGTTTACCCTCGCTATCGAAAATTTGGCTGAATTCGAGCAGCGTTTGCTCCAAATCGCCGAAAGTAGTTTGGAACAGGGCGACCTTGTGCCAAAGCTGGAAATTGACGCAGAGATTAGCGCGGGCGAGATTCCCGATGCTTTTGAGCAAAGCTTTTTGCTGTCCCCCTTTGGTAGTGAAAACCCGCCGCCGCTTTTTCTTACCCGCGATTTGGTTTTACGGGAAGCGCGAGCCGTCGGCAACGAAGGGGCGCACCTCAAGCTAAAGCTTTTTGATGCACAGCAAGGCCGCATTATCGATGGTATTGCCTTTCGGGAAGGGGCGCGGGTTCTTTCGCTCAAGCCCGGCCAACATCTTGATATTGTTTACACTATCGAGCAAGGCGAGTGGCAAGGCCAGAAACGTTTTGAAATAAAAATCAAGGATTTTCGCGAAACAAATTAACCTTCGACTAATCTTCTTGTTCGCTTGCCAAAGCAGCCTCAACTGATTATTATAGTAAATAGCATGATATTCAAGTTAAAAAGGTTTTTGACTTTTTTACTAAGGTTCGGAGTTTTAATTTATAGCTAATTGCCTCAAATTGAGGAAGGGAGGTTACAGTGAGCCAGTTAGTAAAATGGCTAAAACTTGGGTTTGCCGGGTTGCGGAAAACAATTTTCTGGCAAGTAATCCGAATTGTGGCTTTTTCAACGCTAAGTTTTAGTGCAACTGTTATTTTTTTCACTTATGCTCTGCTGGTGTTGCAATCTTTTGTTCGTAAACGCCGTATTTTTCGGTTTCCGCATCATCCACTTGATGCGGTAGAGGTAGAAGGTAATTGCCTGCAAATCTTTAATTATGGGCAACGCACTTTTGATGATATGCTAGAAGCAATTGATGGCGCGGAAGAATACATTTTGCTGGAAACCTTTATTCTCAAAAGTGATGATATTGGTAAACGGTTTAAACGTAAATTAATTGAAAAAGCCGCACAGGGCGTAAAAATCTATATTGGCTTTGATGGCTTTGGCAGTTTGCTAATGCCGTTCGGCTTCCGACGCTGGCCGCCCGAAGTTAATATTAGCGTTCTTGGCCCAATTCACTCTTATCTGAATTTTTTGTTAGTCCATACCTACATCCGGCATCATCGTAAAATTTTGGTAGTGGATGGCAAAACAGCTTACCTGGGCGGGATGAATATTGGGCGGGAATATGCCCGTACCTGGCGGGACACTCACTTGCGGGTAGATGGGCCAAAAGCGCAGGAAGTGGCTTTAGCTTTCGCCGAAATGTGGAACAAGTATAACAAAAAAGGTGAGCGGCGTATGAGGTTGCCCTATGATTTGGAGCATGATGATAATACTCACGCAATCTATTTGCGGACTAGCCGAACTTCGCCCGTCTTTGGCCCGGTCACAATCCGGGAAACTTACCTGACAGCTTTCCAAAACTCTCAAAACTCTATCCGATTGACCAATCCTTATTTTTTGCCTGACCGTCTGATGGAAAACGAATTGCTGATTGCTCTAAAACGGGGGGTGCGGGTAGATTTGATTGTGCCGCTAAAATCCAATCATAGTATCGTAGATTTGCTGGCCCGTCCGCTTTATAACCGTTTGATAAAAGCTGGAGCGCATATCTGGCTTTACCAGCATACCGTCATACATTCAAAAACTGCTACAATTGACGGGCGGTGGAGTACCATTGGTAGCGCAAATCTGGACGGGCGCAGCTTGATTAACTACGAGCTAAATATGTTTGTAGAAGATGAGGAATTTGCCCGACGGATGGAAGAAATGTTTAACGATGACCGCAGCAATTGTAAACTGGCCGGAGGGCATTTGTTCGACCATCCTTCGATTTTCCGTAAAGTGCTGGAAACCGTCGCCTCGCCCTTGCGTCCTTTTGTCTAAAGCTTTATCAAGCCGCGCTGGGCGGCGGTAGTAACTGCTTCGGTACGATTACTTACCCCTAATTTACCCAGAATCGCGCTAACGTGAAATTTTACCGTTCTTTCGCTGATACTTAGCTTTGGGGCAATTTCTTTGTTAGCCAAACCTCGCGCCAAAAGTTCCAGCACTTCCTGCTCCCTCTCGGTCAATTCTTCGCTAATTGCCGGATGAGCTGAATTGGTCGCGGGTGTAATATGCATCTGGCGTAAAAGTTTGCTGGCTACTACCGGCTGCAATAATGCACCACCAGCGTACACAACACGCACCGCCCGAAAAATCTCGGCGCGGGGAGCATCACCTTTAAGTAAGTAACCTTGCGCCCCGCTTTGAACTGCCGCCAAAATTCGCTCATCGGTATCAAACACGGTAAAAACAATTACTTTGGTTTCAGGTCGTTGCTTCATTATTTGCTGCAAAGCTTGTAACCCGTCCATAACGGGCATATCCAAATCCAGTAGTAAAACGTCGGGCTGCAATTTCTCGACCTGAGCAATTGTTTCGCCACCGTCGCTGGCTTCGCCGATAACCTCAAAATCGGGTTGCGTCTCTAATATTGCATTAAGACCATCCCGTACTACCGGGTGGTCATCCGCGATTAAAATTCTAATTTTGTTTATGCTCATTTTTTATGCTTCTTTTTTAGATGTTTCTTTTTTAGATACTTTGCCGGATAAATCTCGTGGTCAACTCTTGCAGGCTATTTTGATTTTACTCTGATAGGGCCTAATGGTGCAATTTATGTAGCTGAACAGGCGTTAAATGAAGCTGGTTTAGCCTCTGCACAACGATTTAAGTACAAGCTTGTGCTATAATAAGTATGTGAAAAAGAAAACTACCGCGTTGGTACAGGCGGTGAATTTAAGGCAGAAAGGGCTGTATTATGTCGGAAAGAATTGATTTATTGGTTGAGAAGCTGATAAAAAAAGCCCACGACGAAGGTAAATTTGATAATCTGGCGAATCAGGGCAAACCAATTAAAATTCAGGAAGAAAACCCCTATATAGACGAAGATTGGCGAGTAGCTTACAAAGTTATTGAAAATGGCGGGTTTGTGCCGCCCTGGGTAGAACTGGATAAGGAAGTCGAGCAGGATTTGGTAAGAGTGCAACGTGACCGGGATGAGCATTTGCGCTGGCTGCGTCGCCGTCTTCACGAGATTAAAAATGGCCCAACTTTGCACTTTGCCCGCGATTTGCGTCGCCTGAAAACTCACCACGAAAGCTTTTTGAAAAACCACACCAGCCGTTTGGACGAACTAAACCGAAAAATAGACCAGTTTAACTATATTTGTCCTGTACCGAGCTTGCTAAAAATTCGGTTCATGTCAAACGAAGTTGTACGCAAGTTTGACGAGCAATGTCCGGCCATTCCAACTATGTAGCTTAAAAGTAAAATCGGTGCAGCCCAATAATATTAGCAGTATTGAAGCTATTTTTGCCAACCCGCAGCTACTCCTTAAAGACGCTCAGGAAGCTTGGAAGCCCTCCTTTATAGAGCCGCTTGTAAGGGGAAACCCAGCCTGGGACATTGGGCCGCTTTTGTTTGGCAGCCAGAAAGATAACCCCGAAGGCAGAGTGATACGCGAGAAGCTACCTAATAGCTTCTTTTCAGGCAGAATGTTACAATACCATCCGGGTGGCGGGCATCATGGCTCACCACCTTACTGGAAGGTAAGTAGTCCGTTGGGCGGTACGGTGCGAATTGGGCCACAATTTTCGGCAACCCAACCTTAGCTTTTAGGAAGGACAAGAAAACATGCAACTTCTGGAATCACAGATTGATGCTCCAATTAATCCAAATGAAGGGCTTGGAGGTTTTCGCCTTAGAACACCTATAGGCGACCTTCAAGATTCTATAATGTGGGGCAAAGTTTCCTATGAGTTGTTGTCTTTTTTCGAGGCTCGGTATACCTTTGATGATGGTGAAATTGCGGTTGGGGTAGATATAAGGAACGGGAAAATTTTTAAGATAATGGCCTATCAGGGCTACCGGGGTAAGCTTTTTGGTAAGATTAGGGTAGGGATGTTGATAAAAGAGGCGATGGAGCTTGAGCCGCGTTTGTATTATGACGAAGCCGAAGAAGTAATATTTTGCCGGGATGTTCCCGGTTTGGTGATAGATGTGCCGGAAATAGACCCGCCGCCGGAATTAGTGCCGGGAATGGCAATCAAGGCGATTGTAGTTAATGCGCCGGAAGCCTTTACCTCAACGGGTCAGCGCGGCAACTGGTAATTAAAAAGCAAAATTTAACAAGAAACAAGGAAAAATGGCTGATAGATATGATATTGCGGTAATAGGTGGCGGGCCGGGTGGCTACGTTGCGGCGATTCGGGCGGCCCAACTTGGCGCGAAAGTGGCGGTAGTTGAAAAAGACCGCCCCGGCGGAACTTGCCTTATCTGGGGCTGTATTCCTTCCAAAACTCTGATTAAAAGCGTGCAAGTGCTGGAAGAAATGCGTAAGGCGGAGCGTTTCGGCATACAGGTAGACAAAGAGAGCATTAAGCCCGACCTCGAAAAGATGATGGCTCGAAAAGATGCCGTTGTCAATCAATTAGTGGGCGGCGTGGTGGGCCTTTTCAAATCTTACAAAATTGATATGCATCACGGCCACGGAGTTATGCTTGCGCCTAACCGCATTGGTATCAAGAACGGCGGGCCGGAACTAACCGAAATCGAAGCTTCTAACGTGGTAATCGCTACCGGCAGTAGTATTAGCCGTCCGCCTATTCCCGGAATTGATTTGGATGGCGTAATCGATAGCGACAAAATTTTATCGTTAAAGCATATTCCAAAAAGTTTGGTGATTATTGGTGGCGGAATTATCGGGATGGAATGGGCCGGGATTATGTCGCCACTTGGCACAAAAGTAACTATTCTGGAAGCCTTGCCGACGGTGCTTGTGCCGGTAGATGATGAAATCCGTCAGCGTTTCTTGATTAGCATCAAAAAGCTTGGTATTACCGTCCAGACCGGCACAAAGGTTGAGGCTATCGAAAATAATAACGAGGCTAAAGACGAAAGCGAAAAATTGACCGTCCGCTACTCAACTGATAAGGGCGAGCAAAGCATTAGTGCCGAAATGGTGATGCTGGCTGTCGGACGTGCGCCTTATACTGCCGGACTAGGGCTAGAAGATATTGGGGTGCAGATGAACCGCCGGGCGATTATGAGCAATATGCGGATGGAGACCAATATTGACCACGTTTACGCTATCGGCGATGTAACCCAGCGAATTATGCTGGCCCACGTTGCCAGCGCGGAAGGTGAAGTAGCAGTAGAAAACATTATGCACCATAGCCGCTTGATGGATTATCGAGCCGTCCCAAACTGTATTTACACTAACCCCGAAATGGCAAGCGTTGGCCCAACCGAGCAGGAACTCAAGGTCGCCGGAGTGCGCTACCGGGTTAGCAAATTCCCCTTTACGGCGTTAGGTCGGGCTGTAACCATTGACGATACTAACGGCCTGGTCAAGCTTTTAATTTCGGAGGAAACTAACGAAATTCTGGCTGGTCATATTATGGGGCCGGACGCTACCGATATGATTGCCGAACTGGTGCTGGCGGTCAAGCAGCGTATTACTACCCGTGAATTGGCTGAAACTATCCACGCCCATCCGACTTTGCCTGAAGCGGTTCAGGAAGCGGCTCTGGGTGGTATTCCTGGTGCAAGCGCAATCCACTTCAAAAAAACCAATCTGTAGGGCTGAGTAACAAGTATTAAGTATCAAGTATCAAGTAACAAGTAATTTCAGCCCAGCAACAAGCATACTTTACCACCCAAGTAACAGCCACCCCCCCAAATTTTGTTACTTGATACTTGTTACTTAGTCAAAGGTCGGGCCGCTTTTAGGCTCATTGTGAAATCGAGGCCGCCAAAACTAAGCCAGGGTTTGCGTCCGGCGATACCTAATTCGGCTAAAGGGCTATCGGGCGGGATAACCATTCCTCCTCGACAAAATTCAATTCTGCTCCAAAATAGGCCCGATGCCGCGTGCGGCTGATTGTGCAGCATTTGTAAATCGGGAAAAGGGCAGGGTAGTTTCAGGAAGCGGGGCAGGGTTACAGTTGCCTTGAAATTGCCTTCAGCCAGAACTGCGCCCGTCTCACTGCGGGCAATCCCTCTAAAATCGTGGTTGTCAGGGCTGGATTGATAATCGAACTCGGCCAATTCTTTAGGTACGCCCCATAATTCGCGGCCTCCCCGTAAGGAAATTTCATTATCGACCCCCATATGGGTTACATTAAAGTAATAGGGTAATTTGCCGCGCTGCTGAATAATTAGCCCGGCAATAAGCTCGTGATAACTTAGAGTGCCGCCCGGCTGGTAATCTACAAATCCGGCGAAGACTCCTACCCGCCCAAAATTTACTACTGCCTTGAATTCGGGCGGCAGCTGGAATCGCATCAACCGAGCCGGAAGCGTCCAGATAGAACCGTAAAGTTGACCTTGCAACTTCCAGGGTGGCGGTGGATAAGCATTACTTTTTTGCGAAATATAAGACATAAAAGGAACCTTTGCACAATAGTTTAATAGCAGTCAATCAGAGGATAGCAGAAAGCAAAAGTTAGGGCAAATTTGACAAAGTGACCTCAGCACAGGTATAATGCATCACGTTACGGGCGGTTAGCTCAGTTGGTAGAGCGCTTCGCTTACACCGAAGATGTCAGAGGTTCGAGTCCTCTACCGCCCATAAATAAATTTATAATAAAAGGGCTACCTCTAACCAGGTAGCCCTTTGGATTTTGGGAGATTGGGAAGTAGTTAAACTGTTAATAGTTCACACAAGCTAACTGCTTGTAACCTAGTTATAGCTTTTTTAATCAACCTCAGCAATTGTTTTGTTAAACCCCTGTTAAACCAACCTTAGTCGCCCTCCCTATAGGTCAAAAGACCTAGCTAAATTTAGTCTTATTTCTATGGTGCAATATTGATTTAACCTTTAATATATTATAGGACGACACACGTCCGGGAAACAAAAATCTTCGGTTAATTCTTCTAAATTGCCTGATACAATCGGGCGACTCCAGAGTGACACTTCGGTATTATCCTCGATTTTTATAATAATAATAATAGGTGGTAAGGAAATGGATTTACAGGCATTTCGTAGCAAAGTAAGCGAATATCGTCGGGCTACTGGTATCCCTCAAAAAGCTTTGGCCCACGCCCTAAATCTGCACCCGGTAGCTCTTAGCTACAAGCTAAATGGTGCTAACAATTTGCGCTTGACTCATCCTGAAATTAAAGAAATTATTCGGACGTTGGCCCAGTGGCGGGCAATCAATACTAAAGCGGAGGCTATAGAATTACTCGAATGTATGAGTTTGCGTCCCTCCATTTTTAGCCAGCAGGAATGGGCCAGCGCACCTTTGAGCCAGCTTGAAATCGAACCTTACCTGCCTTTTCGGGCAGTAATGGCCGCTTCCGCTAATGTAATGGTAGCCCCCCGGCCTTCTCTTTCCTATTAAATTTCCAAAGTTTAGCTGAATAATTTGTGATTGTTCTGATACAGGTAGTTTTACTTTTTCCGACAAAACCAGTTAAGGTAAATCGGGAAGGGTAAGACTACCTGTATTAAGTTTGCTTGTAATAAATTAGTGTAGGAAAGATTACCCATTTCGATAAGACAGCTTTGGTCAAAATCAGGATTAATAGAGACCCAATATTTGTATATTTCAAGCTATTATTTTACGTGTAAAACATTAGCTGGAATGGGCCGTCCTAAAGATAAAAAAAGCGTTAGTAAAAGATTTAGCTGGCGTAAAACTTGCACTGTCTTTGCCGGATACTTCTAATTTGATAAATGGTTTGAATATAAAGTAGCCGTTAAAGAAGGCAATACAGGAACGGGAAAAGGAAAACAAGGGCGTGAACAAAACGACTGAAAATTCGCAAGATGAGCAAGAACAATTGATTGAAGTCGGTATGGTAGTTGAAGCTACCGAAGGCGATTTGGGTGAAGAAGATTTAACCAAACCTAAAGTTAGCAAAATAATTCAGGATGAGCAGGGTAATCTTGAAAAAGTAGTGGTTACAAAAGGGGTAATTTTTCAAAAGCAAATTGAAATTCCGGCAGAGCGTATCCAAAGCATTGACCCTGAACTAAACGACCCTGATTCTGCTGGTAAAATTGTTGTAAAGGCGGAGGAAGCCGAAACCGAAGCTTTAGGGGCAATTGGATTGGAAGCTCTGGGCGAGGTTGATACCTCCGGCCCGATTGAACAAATGCAAGAAGCCATGCCAACGGCAGAAGGGATGCGCCGCAGAGAAGAAGCTAACCAGCTTAGTAAAGATAACCCCAATTTAACTCCTACTAAGGGCAAGCGCAGCTTTTTAGGTCAGCTAGGGCCGGGTTTTTTAGCGGGAATGGCTGGAAACGATTCTTCGGCGGTAACAACCTATTCGGTGGATGGCGCAAAAAACGGTTACGGCCATTTATGGCTGCTTTTGCTGGCGACCCCGCTTTTGCAATCGGTGCAATATGCCTGTGCCAAAATTGGCCGTATCAGTCAAAATGGACTGGCCGAAATTTTACGCGAACATTACGGGTATTGGGTGGCATTGTTGGCTTCACTGGTACTAATCGCCGCTAACGTTGCCATGATTGCCGCCGATTTGGTAGCTGTTGGAAGCGGGCTAGAGCTAATTACTGGCCTGAATTGGGTCTGGTTTGTCATCCCGGTAGCCTTGCTACTCTGGTATATTACAGTTTATCAAAATTTTGAGTCTATTAAAAAAATCTTTTTGATAATGAGTTTGGCTTTTATTACTTATTTAATTACGGGCGTACTTTCGGGGGCAGATTGGGGGCAAGCAATTACCAATACTTTTATCCCTCACCTTGATTTTGGTTTTGCCAGTATTAGCAGCGCGGTAGCTTTGCTTGGCGCGACAATTTCACCCTATACTATGTTCTGGCAGGTGCAAGGCGAGAAAGAAGAACAGCGCGACGGCTCGACCAAGCAACAAGTAAAGATGGCGGCGATAGACATTGCTACCGGGGTTGGTAGTGGCAATTTAATCGCTTATTTTATTATAATTTGTACTTCCGCCACTATTTTTACCCATCATCAGGATATACAAACCGCTTCGGATGCGGCTCGCGCCCTTGAACCCTTGCTCGGTTCTTTCGCTAAATATCTTTTTGCAATTGGCTTAATCGGGGCGGGGCTAATTGCTATCCCAGTTTTGCTTGCCAGCACTTCTTATGCCGTCTCCGGGACTTTTGGCTGGCCTTCCAGCCTTTCTAAAAAGCCCTGGCAAAACGAAGGTTTTTATCTGATTCTGACGATTGCTTTAATCGCCAGTATTGGTTTGGCTTTGGCCGGGATTGAGCCTATTCAACTTATGTTCTGGGCCAATGTTCTGGCCGGGATACTTGCCCCTATTTTGGTAGTAATAATTTTTTTTGTAGGCACTAATAGAAAGATAATGGGCAAACACGGCTTGGGCTGGATTACCAAAACTGGCCTGATTATCACCGCGCTGTTAATGTTCACCGCTACTGGTTTGCTTTTCTACGGCTTATTAACCGGGCAAGGAGGCTAGGCTAAAAAGAGGCTAGTATGTTACAATAACCTCGCGTAGAAATTGTGAGGTTTGAAATGCTGGTGACAAGGCCACAACTGGCGATATTGCGCCAAGAATGGCGGGCAACAGGTAAAAAAGTAGTTTTAACCAATGGCGTTTTTGATTTAATTCACATTGGGCATGTACAATATTTACAAGTGGCGAAGGCTTTAGGGGATGTGCTGGTGCTGGGCCTTAACAGTGATAGCAGCGTGCGCCAGCTAAAAGGCCCCCTTCGTCCGCTTGTGCCGCAGCAGGAACGGGCAGCCCTTATGCTGGCCTTGCGCCCGGTAGACTATGTAACTATTTTCGAGGAGCTAACCGCCGAAGCTTTGGTTCAGACAATTGCGCCGGACGTTTACGTAAAGGGCGGCGATTACAAAATCGGCGAAGCGACGGGCGATGGCGAAGGAAAGTTTTTGCCCGAAGCGGCGATTGTGCAAGCCTACGGCGGGCAAGTTTCGCTTATCCCCTTTTTACCGGGCCATTCTACCAGTGAACTAATTGCTAAAATCGTGAACTTGTATGGCAAGAATTTATAGGCTATTAGCTAAATGACTTTATCCCAACCCGAACCCAATCGCCCCGAAGTTTTTATACCACAAGCTGAATTATCCGAACCACCGCCAGAGCCGGGCCTAGTTTCTGTCGGCGTAGGTATTGCTGTTCCTGCCCCGCCCAATCGTCGCTTTGGGGGCGGGATTATCCGGGCCGCTATGATTATCTCGGTTGGCAATATTATGACCCGCATTTTTGGCTTGCTACGCGAGTCAGTGCTGGCCGGGCTATTCGGGACGGGAGCGTTTACCACCGCTTTTGTTATCGCCGATAACACCTTGAGCATTTTCTTTGATTTGCTGGTAAGCGGGGCGATTAGCTCGGCCCTGGTGCCGGTACTGAGCCGTTATGCCGCCCGCAGCGAGCAGCGCGAGGAATTTTGGAAAATCGTCAATACTTTGCTAACGCTGGGCCTGCTTTTTCTGATGTCGGTAGTGGCGATTCTCCAGATTTTTGCCGACCCCCTGGCCCGCTTTATGGCGGTCAAGGAAAGCCAGGAAACCCAAAATTTGACGGTTGGGCTGGTGCGGGTCATTCTTTTTGGTATTATTTTTCTGGGGGTTTCCTCGATAATGATGGCGACCCTTCAGGCTTTGCAGCGTTTCGCGTGGTCGGCCTTATCGCTGGCGGCTCGAAACGGTGGGGTCGTGCTGATTGCTTTGCTATTGGGGGGCTGGCTTGGCCCCTGGAGTTTGGTGTTGGGAGTGTTGGTCGGCACTTTCTTGCTGATTGTACTGCAAGCACCCGGTTTGCGGGATTTGCCCTTGCGCCCTTCGCTGGATTTTCGCCACCCGGCCATTACCGAAATCTTGCGACTGTATCGTCCTATCTTTTTTGGCTTACTGATAACCAGCGCGGCCCTGATAATTGACCGTAATCTGGCAAACCAAACCGGGTCGGATAGTATCGGGGCAATGCGTTATGCTACTACCTTGCAGCAATTCGCGCTTGGTCTGGTCGGCAGTGCGATTTCGATTGCGATTTTGCCGACGCTTTCCCGGCAAGCCGAAGAAGATAGTTCCGGCACTTCTCCGGCCTACCGCCAAACTTTGATGGGTGGGCTAAAACTTCTTTCGGTGTTAATCATTCCGGCTACCTTTGGTCTGCTGGCTTTGGCTTTACCCTCAATTTCGGTTATTTTCGAGCGTGGCGCGTTCAAGGATAATCCTCATAGCAAATGGTTGACCCTAATTGCTTTGCTGGGCTATTTGCCCGGTTTGCCCGCCGCCGCCTTTGACCAAATGCTAATTGTGGCTTTTTATGCCCGCAAAAATACTTTGCTGCCAGTAATCGTCGGGGTTTTCGCAAATCTGGCCTACCTGATAGCGGCTCTGGCCCTGATTAACCCGCTTGGAATGTTGGGACTGGTGCTGGCGAACTCGCTGCAACAAATCTTTCATATGGTAGTGATGTTCTGGCTTTTGCGCCGGGCTTTTGGCCGATTAAGCGGCCATAACCTGAGCAGCACAATTTTCAAAGCTACTCTAGCTTCTTTATTACTCGGCGTGCTGGCTTTCTTTATTAGTGAAGGGGTGTTGGCCCTGCTTGGGGCTACTTTCCTGACCAATTTGATAGCTTTAACGCTGGGTGTAGGCGTGGGCGGGGTTGCCTATCTTTTTGCTTTGCGTCTACTAAAAGTGGAAGAAATGAATTTGGTTTGGGGTGCAGTCCAACGAAAATTAAGCCACAAAACTTAAAAATTTTTATCATATAAATTCGCTTAAGGCTAAGTAGTGGCCCATTTAATGCATAGAATAATAACGAACCAGTGTTTCAGGCTAAAGGATAAGCCGGAACAAACGAAAGTTAGTAGTAAGGAATAAGATTACTGAGGAGGTATTTTAGCAATGGGTATGGGTAATCAAGGTTTTGGTCAGTTAGACCCGAACCAATTACAGCAGTACGCGAACACTTATCAGCAAAACGGCAATTTCGACAATATGTCACATGATGATGTTTACAACCATTACCAGCAGTTCGCGCAGCAAACGCCGCCCGACCAGCTTTATCAGGCTCATCAGCAATATTACCAGCAGATGCCTCAGCCGCAGCGTCAGGGTTTGCTGGATGGTTTAATGAACGCTTTCCAGCAGCATGGCGTTAGCCCCCAGCAGGCCGGGTTACAGGGTAACAATCCTTATGAGGCTTCGCCCAATAATCTGGCGGCAGCCAGCCAGTACGCCGCTAACAACAAAGACATTTTGTCCAATGTTTTTGGCCCTGGTGGTGCTTTGAGCAGCCCCTTAGCCAAAGGTGCTTTAGCGGGAGCTTTGGCTCTAGGCGCAAGCAAATTCTTTGGCGGCGGCGGTTTCGTCCGCTAATTATAGTTTCTGATGAGAACCAGAGATTATAAGTAACTTGTAAGAAAATAAAATAAAAGAGTAGTGATATATTTAGCCCAAAGATTTTTTGGGCCAGAATTGTCACTACTCTTTTATTTTTAAACTCTTAATCCAATTCGTTAGTGTCGGCAGGAATAATTGGGAAATTAAAAGAATGTTCCAGCACTTCGGGATATTTTAGCCCTGAACCAGTGTTAAACAAGACAATTTGCTCGTTTGGTTTAAGAAAGCCCTGCGCCAGCAAAATTTTGAGGGCCGAATAGGTCGCTGCACCTTCAGGGGCGACATATAAGCCTTCGTTACGGGCAATTTCTTGGGTGTCTTCTTCCATTTGCTCATCGGTAATGGCAAGAGCCGTCCCGTTACTTTCCCGCACCGCCCGAATCATCAAATAATCTCCCACCGCGATTGGGACACGTAAGCCACTGGCGTTGGTGTGGGCGTTTTCCCAAAGCGTCGCCGATTCTGTCCCCTGCTGATAGGCCCGTACCACCGGGGCGCAACCTGCCGCCTGTACCATTATCATCTTAGGCCGTTTTGAACCAATCCAGCCCATTTCCTCCATTTCGGCAAAAGCTTTCCACATTCCGACCAGTCCCGTACCACCCCCCGCCGGATAAATAATCGCGTCAGGTAGCGTCCAGTTAAGTTGCTCGGCCACCTCGTAGCCCATTGTCTTTTTGCCTTCCTGACGGTAAGGTTCTTTGAGGGTGGAGAGGTCAAACCAGTTTTTCCGAACAGAATTAGCCTTGACAATCCGGCCCGCATCGTTAATCAAGCCCTTCACCAAATAAACTTGCGCCCCTGTTACAGCCGTATCCAGTTTGTTAATTAAGGGGGCATCTTCGGGCATAATAACCGTAGCGGGCAACCCGGCGCGGGCGGCATAAGCGGCCAATGCGCTTCCGGCATTGCCTGCGCTGGGGGCAGCCAGAGCTTTTGCGCCCAATTCTTTGGCTTTGGAAACGGCGGTGGTCATTCCGCGTGCCTTGAAAGAGCCGGTAGGGTTTTGGCCCTCGTCCTTCACCAAAAGCGTGCCGCTCCCGCTCATTCCGGCGGCGCGGGCCAAACGCGGCATATCCAGCAAGGGAGTCCAGCCCTCGCCTAACGAGGTAATATTTTCCTTATAAAGTACCGGCAAAACTTCGCGGTATCGCCAGAGCGACGACTCTCTCTCCTTGAGCATTTCTTTGGTGAGCCGTTGTTTCGCCCTCGCCAAATCGTAACGAGCATAAAGCACTTTGCCACAATTTGTACATAAATTTTGCAAGACAGTATGGTCGTGCTTCAGACCACAATTAGTACATTCCAGATGAGTAATAGTTGTACCCGTATCCGTCCGGGCCGCTTCTTCGATTGACATCAAAACTCCTTTGGTTGTCGGTTGTCAGTTGTCAGTTGTCGGTAAGAGAGTTGTTAGTTGTAAGTTCCTGGACTACTTGTAAAATTACTTTAAACCACAATCTTGTTAAAGTTGAATTCACCGACAACCGACAACTGACAACCCCTTTTACGCTACATCGCCTGGATGTACCTGAGTATACGAGCCTTCCCCGCTCAGGTAGTTCCAAACGTTGCGGCAAGCTCCGGCAAGACAGGCCAGCCGCGATTCTTCGGTAATGCCCGCGACGTGAGGTGTCCAGATAACGTTATCCAGTTTCATGAGCGGGCTATCGAATTGCGGCTCATTTTCCATCACATCCAAACCCGCCCCCGCCAATCCTTGTTCGATTAGAGCTTGATAAAGCGCAGTTTCATCAATAAGCCCGCCCCGCGCCGTATTGAGCAAATAAGCGGTGGGTTTGACCATAGCTAGTTCTTTCGCGCCTATCATATGATGAGTAGCTTCGTAGTAAGGAACGTGCAGCGTAATAAAATCGGCCCGGCTCATTATTTCTTCCAGGCTGGTATAGCGTAATTCGTGCTGGCGGGCAAAAGCTTCGTCGGGGGCAATATCATAGCCCAAAATTTCCATATCAAAACCTTTGGCGCGTCGCGCCACTTCCTTGCCAATCGCCCCAACCCCGATAATGCCCAGCGTCTTGCCGTAAATATCCCGCCCGACAATTCGCTTCCAACTCTGGTTAGCCACGACGCGCTGATTTTGGGGGATAAGATGGGCCAGCATAATCATAAAGCCCCAGGCGTGGTCAGCAACGGCCTGACGGTTCGCGCCGGGAGTAGTGCAAACCGTCACGCCCTTATCTTCGGCGGCTTGTACGTCTATCGAGTTAAAGCCAACCCCGCTCCGCGAGATAACTTTTAGCTCTGGCAAGCTTTCGATAACCCGCCGGGTGAACGGCTCTACCCCCGGAATAGTCGCATCAAAATTTTGCATCAGCTCGATTAATTCATCTTCAGTTGTTCCGGCGATAGTTTGGGTTACTTTGAACTTAAGCCCTTTTTCGCGCCACTCCTGCAACACCGGGTTATCCTCAGCAATCGGACTCCACGATAAAACATGCACCCGATACTTTTGTGACATAGCAACTCCTGTAGAAAAGTAACAAGTAACAAGTATCAAGGTATCAAGTAAATGCCGTTTCCCTCTGTAGGATGCTGCTCCGCCAGTTGATTTAGATGAGGTAAAATCAATAGGCAAAGGTCACATCTTACAGGGACAGGTCATCCTCTTGATACTTGATACTTGATACTTGTTACCTAACCCTTATATTTGTCGAGCAACTTCTTGGCAGTATCGGCCATGTTTTTGACGGCTTCTTTGGGCGTAATCTGACGGGTCAGAGCTTTGCTCAGATTTTCCTGAATCGCGTCGGACGAAATCTGCGGGTAAACTGGCGTTACCGGGCGTGCTTTGGCCGAATTGAAGGCTTCTACCAGTATCGGGATAGTCACGCTGCTGCTGATTACTTCCTTATCGCCATAAGTTGATTTGAGGCTGGGAGCAACCGAACGGCCTAGCGTCAGGGCTTTTTGGGCTTCCGGGCTGACCATGTATTCCATAACCTTCCAGGCTGCATCCGGGTTCTTACTAAAGGCGTTAATCGCCAAATTCCAGTTACCCAGACAAGCCGCCGGTTTCTTGCCCTGAGCCGAAACTAGCGGGCGCACTCCCCATAACCCCTTGATTTTGGATTCCGGGCCTTCGGCTTGTGGCGCATACTCCGACCAGCCCCGCATAAAGACAGCGTTACCCTGAGTAAAAATGTTATAAGCGTCGGGGGTCTTCCAGGTCAAAATTTTGTCGGGGATGAACTTCTTGCCGTAAATCCCGTCTACCATAAATTGCACCGAAGCTTCCCCTTCCGGGCTGTTCACGGTAACTTCGTTAGTGCTAGAATTCCAGAAATCGCCGCCATAGCTCCACAAAACTTCCAGCCAGATTGCGCTCAAACCTTCGTTCTTGAAGCCATTGACCACAAAGCCGTAATTGTCGGCAGTCTGGAGTTTGGTGGCCGCCGCCGCCAATTCATCAAAAGTATTAGGCGGGGTCACGCCGCCTTTCTCCAAAATATCCTTGCGGTAGTAAAGTACGCCGCCGTTTTGATACCAGGGCAAGGCATAAAGTTTGTCCTTGTAAACCCCACCGATAAGCGAGCCTTCAAAGAAGTTGCTGCGAACGCTGGAACTAACGTATTTATCAAGCGGAAGCAGGAAGCCCGCCGCCCCAAATTCGGGCGCCCAGGGCATATCCGCCGCGATAAGGTCAAAGCTGCCGTCTTTGGCGGCAAAAGCCGTCGCCAATTTATCGTGTACTTCGGTGCTGCTGGTGGATTGCTCCTGATAATCAATCGTCACGCCCGTATTTTTGGCATTAAAAGCGTCCAAAACTTTCTTGGTCGTACCGCTCAAATCTTTAGGAATCGCAACCACTACTTTACCACTAGCCTTGATGTCTCCGGCGGCAATCTGCCCGCTCCCGGCAGCAACGGTAGTAGCAGATGCGGCAGCCACAGTGGTGGCGGAAGCGGCGGCGGTAGTAGCGTTAGTCGCTGCTGTCGTGGCAGCAGGGGCGGCGGTAGTAGCGGGGGCAGTCGTGGCAGTGGGGTCGCCACAAGCGGCCAATAGTGCCGCCCCTGCCGCGCTCATGCCCATCAGTTCGAGCATCCGTCGGCGGCTAACCTTCTTTTTCAGGTTCAAATTCAAATCCTGTCTTTCTTCACTGAATTTGCGGTTGTCGTTCATTGACTTCTCCTCCCTTTGTGAGTTTCAAGTTCCAGGTTTCAAGTTTCAAGTTCTTGGTTATAATTAAAGTAGTTTAACTTGAAACCTGAAACTTGAAACTTATAACTTATGTTTTGCTTTCGCGTCGCCCGCCGACCCTTAAATAAAGGATAGCGATTAGCGCAATATAACAGAAAGTAATTATCGCCAGGGCTGAACCCAGCCCGAAATTTAGGTCGTTAAACAATTTCTTGTAAGTGTAAAGGTTGAGCGATTCTGTACCAAAAGTGCCGCCCGTCAGCACAAAGACCATATCAAAGATACGGGTAGCGTCTATGGTGCGGAAGATAAGAGCCACCAGCATAGTCGCCCGCAAACCGGGCAGGGTAATATGCCAAAAGCTTTGCCAGCCTGTCGCTCCGTCTACTCTGGCCGCTTCGTATAAATCGTGTGAAATTCCCTGTAAGCCCGCCAGCAAAATCAAAATCATAAAGGGCGTAGCCTTCCAGACATCGGCAATAATCACCGCCCAAAAGGTCAAATCCTTGTCCGCCGTCCAGAGTTTATTCTGTTCAATTAGTCCCAGGCCTTTGAGCAAGGAATTTAACACGCCGTATTCACTATTGTAAATCAAGTTCCAGGTGCGAGCTACTACGACAGTTGTGAGACTCCAGGGGATAAGAATAATGGCCCGAACAATCCCTCGACCCACAAACTCGCGGTTCAGCAGCACCGCTATCGCCGTCCCGAATACCAATTCCAGTCCTACCGAAATCACCGCAAAGGCAGTGGTAAACCGCAAAGCCTCCCAAATGCGCGAATCCGAGAAAACTTCGGCATAGTTATCAAACCCGATGAACTCTTCTCCGGCCAAAGGGCGGCGCAAATCCAGGCTGGTCAAGCTCAACCAGAAAGTACGCCCAATCGGGAAAAAGACCACGCCAACAATTATCAGGATGGCCGGAGCAACCATTGCATAAGCCATAAACTGGCGGCTGTGTATCCAGCCAAAGCGTAGCCCGGTTGCTGTTCTTGCTTCTATTTTCTCGCCCGTCACTGACATAACTGCACCTCTTTTAAGGGTTGTCGGTTGTCGGTAGTCAGTTGT
>JBBQGP010000018.1:0-42801 GCA_038323095.1 Chloroflexia bacterium
ACCACCGTCAGGATTTTTTTCTGGCGACCAAAACGGGCGAACGCGGTTACAAAAAAGCCAAAGAGGAAATTCATCGTTCGCTGGAACGGCTCAAAGTGGATTATGTAGATTTGCTTCAATTGCACAATCTGTCAGACCGCATCGAGTGGCAAATTGCGCTGGGGTCAGGCGGGGCTTTAGAAGCGGCAATTGAGGCTAAACAGCAGGGTTTGGTCAAGCATATCGGAGTTACCGGCCATAATTTGACTATCGCCGCTATGCATTTGATGAGCCTGGAACATTTTGATTTTGACTCGGTCTTGCTGCCCTACAACTTTACCTTGATGCAAATCCCAAAATATGCGGCGGACTTTAACGCGCTGGTACAGCTTTGCCAGGAACGCAATGTCGCAGTGCAAACTATCAAATCTACTGCCCGGCGCGGCTGGAATTTTAACCCGCCCACTCGCACTACCTGGTACGAGCCTTTGGAAGAGCAAGGCGATATTGACATAGCGGCCCATTGGGTTTTGAGCCGACCCGGTATTTTCCTGAATACCGTTGGCGATATTCACCTCTTGCCCAAAGTGCTGGATGCTGCTTCGCGTTTTGAAAATCCCGTCTCAGATGAAGCGGCCCGCGCTCTGGTTGAAAGTCAGGAAATGACCCCGCTTTTCGTTTAATTTAGTATTTCTTTAGCTCAACCGAATTACCGTCGGGGTCACGTATATAAAGCGAGTCGCCATAACCGAAAGAACCCCAGTTATGGATTGACTCGCTTGTAATCTGCAAGTCGTTTTGCTTTACATAATCTTTTAGTTCGTTCAGGCTCATTTCGGTTTCGAGATAAACACAAAAGTGGTTTAAGGTATTGCCAGGAGCAGGGGTTGGCCTGTCGGGTTTGGTCGGGAAAAGGTCAATCAGGCTATCGCCCAGCCGTACCGAAAGAAACGAGCGCGTCCCCGCCGCGTATTCTTCGCTATTGAGCAGTTCCAGCCCCAAAATTTTATGATAAAAATTGACCGAAGCCTCCAAATCCTTCACGGTCAGGGCCACATGGTCAATTCCTTTTATCTTAAACGGATGCGCCATCCCTTTCTCCCCTTATGAGTTATGAATTATGAATTGAAATCTGCCCTGAAATGAATTTCGGGCTAAGACACCGCAAGTTGGTTCAAACCAACTGTTAAAACCTGACCTTGTGGTAAGCTAGAATTTATCTCAATAAGTGGTAGTCAGAAATCTGTTGACGGAGCAATATTTTACAGAACTCCGCTCTATTGAGATAGGTTCTTAGTTGGTTTTAACCAACTTTACATCACTTAGCCCGAAATTCATTTCAGGGCGATTGAACGACAGATGTTTTTCCTAAGTTTGAGCAACTCAAAACTCAATTAAACGGCCGCTACCGCCACTTCTGCTGGTTTCAGGCCAGGGCCGTAGGTTTTGACCAGTTCTTCGGCGGCCAGTTTACCGCTTGCTACTGCCCCTTCCATCGAGTCGTAAAACTTTTGATGGGTGTAACCGCCCGCCAAAAACAGATTTTTAACCGGGGTTTTCTGGGTCGGGCGGTATTGGTCTGCGCCGGGAGCAGGACGATAAACCGAATTCGGGATGCGGACGATTACGCTTTTAACCACTTTGGCATCCTTCGCGCCGTCCGGGAAACATTGCCGAATATTGTTCCAAACGATTTCGGTAACTTCCTCGTCGCTTTTTTTCATCAAATCTTTAGCGGGCGCGACGCAGAAATGCAAGCGGCTTTTGCCATCGTTATAATATTCGGGCGTAGTATTGCCCATATCGGCGTAAACCGGGATATAGCCATCCGGCGAGAACAGCAAATTGTCCACATACGTAACTTGCCGGTCAATCCAGAGTTGAGCCGAAATCACCGGGACGCTGCCGATTTGTTTCAAATTGCTAAAGAAAGTTTCCCCGTCGTAAAGCTCTTGCGGGATAACTTTTTTCAGATTGTGGATAGGCAGGGCAAACAAAAAGTAATCGGCTTCAATACGTTCGCCATCTTCCAAAATCAGGGCGGTTACTTTCCGGCGGTCAGTTTCGTCCAGCACGACTTCCTTGAGCTTGGCTTTGGTGCGGATAGTCGCGCCGCGCTCGGTAATATATTTGGCAATCGGCCCGGTCAGGAAGGTATCGGGCGAACCTTTCAAAAGACCCATTTTGCTGGCACTGTTTTGGCGCAAGAAAATACCGATTACGTCCAGCACAATTTTAGCTGAAATTTCGTCGGCTGGCAAAAATTTCAGGGCCAGAGCCATTGGCAAAAACATTTTCTTGAGCATTCGTTTGCTGATACCCCAACGGTTGTGCCACTGCTCATAGCTGAAATTGTCCTGGCTGGCATAATATTTGGCCGAGCCAAAGAGCATCGGGCCTAATGCCTTGACCAGCGTCAGACGTTCCCGGAGGGTAAAATAGCGGTTCTTGAAGGCGGCGGGCAGCAGGTGAAACGGGCTAGGCAGGTTTACGGTGGCAAAGCTAAAACTGTCGCCATCGTTCAGAGTATATTGCAGCTCGTGCTTTTTCCACAAAACATTCTCATACGTTCCAAGCTCTTTCATCAGCTTGTAAATTTCGTCGTAAGCTCCAAAAAAGGCGTGCAGCCCGGTTTCAATCCAATCGCCGTCGCCATCTTTCCAGGCCGAAACCTTGCCGCCCAGAATAGGCCGTTTTTCCAGCAAAAGCACTTCATATCCGGCATCTACCAATCCTTTAGAGGCACTTAGCCCGGCCAAACCGCCCCCCACTACCACTACTTTACGGCGGGTTTGCCCTGTCTTTTCTAAGGTTTCCATTCGAGCAGAATCCTTTTCTTTCTAGTTTTATCTGATTATTGAGTTATTGCTCTCTTTTTCACAATGCTATTATAGCCCACCCACTACCCCTTAAAGATGGCAAATTGGTTAAGGTATGACGTAGCAAGTAGGAATTAGGAAGTCGAAAGTAGGAAGAAAAGGGCGTATAGTTGAAACCCCAGTCCTTGCAGACTAAAGCGCAGTGAAACTTGTAGGCCCACTAATTCAAATACTCCTTACTTTCGACTTCCTAATTCCTACTTAACCGGGAAGGCCCATTTCAGGAAGTCGGGCAGGGCTTTGGCCCAGGTTGATTGGTCGTGCTTGCCGCCCTCGATTTGAACGTAAGTCATATCTATGTTGGGTTGATAGCCTTTGGTTTTGAGTACGTCCATTAACTCGGTAGTATCCTGGATTGCATCGATTACGCCATTACCATCCCGGTCACTGGTTTCGTCCTGAGTACCAGCTTCAAACCACATTTTTAGCCCTTCCCGTTTTGGGCTTTCCCGGACGGTTTTGTGCATAATTCGCGAATCTTGTTGAGCTTGTGAGCTACTATCTTCAGTTCGCCACCAAAATGAGCCGGAGAAAACCCCTACCTTGCCGAACACATCAGGATGCTTCCAGGCCATATCAAAAGCCATCAGCCCGCCCAGCGATGACCCCATAATAGCGGTATTGGTTGGCCCTTCCAGCACCCGATAATTCTTTTTAACATAGGGCATAACCTCGCCGATTACAAAATCGGTGTAGGATTGCGCTTTGTCGCCCATCCCCTTAGAGTTGGGAGTCCCGGCAGTACCGTACTCACTCAAACGTGAAGGCGTATTGAAAATCGCCACCAGAATAATTTTCTCCATCTGGTTAGCCTCGATTAGCTTTTCCATAAGCTGATTCGGGTTGTACACATAAGTATCCTGCCCATCGTGCATATATAGCACCTTGTAGCGTTCGTTCGAGCTGTTATAACCGGGTGGCAAATAAATATCTACCCGGCGGGAATTGTTCAGGGCTTTAGAGTAAAAATCCTTGATAACCGCGATTGAAACGCCGTTAGTAGTGGCGGCAGTGGTCATACTTACCGCTGGGTCGGTGGTGGTTGGGGCGGCAGTCGTAGCGGCGGGCGCGGTAGTAAAAGCGGCTACGCTGGTAGACGGTACAGCCGTAGTTGCTGCTGCGGTGGGTGGCGCGGTAGTGGTGGTGAAAGTGGTCGAAGCTGTAGTAAGGGGTGCGGTAGTGGTCGAAGCCGGAGCGGTAGTAGGATTGGGTGTGTTGGTTGCCTCACTGCCGCAAGCTGCCATCCATAAAGCCAGTAAACTTCCGCTTATTTTGCCAAAAATTTTATTGCCATTCAAAATAAAAATACCCATATCCCTCTTGCTTGTATTTTTTCTCGAATTAAAAACTAAATATTAGCTTATATTTAACCACAAGTTAGGGCAATTCGCTGATGTTTTTATGAAGTATAATGAATGAAAGGAAGGCCCACCTAATTGCGCCCGGTTTTCTAAAAATCCTTAAATAAATAATGCCTGAAAGTGGGGTTCAAAGCAGTAGCGCGAGTAACAACTGAGCCAGCAGGATTTTGGTGATAACCGCCACCGGGTAAACCGTCGCATAGCCAATATTGGGCAATTCGTTTTCGGTTTGTTCCAGGGCATAGCCGAGCAAGGCCGGTTGGGTTTGCAGTCCGGCCAGCATCCCGATTAAAATACTCATTGGGATTTTGAATAATTTATGTCCAATCCACAAAGTTAGCATGGCCGCCACCAGAGTAATAAGCGTTCCAGCCAGAAAAATATAAAGGCCACCACCCTGGGTAAAAGTGTTGACGAAAGGATAACCGGCCCGCGTACCAACCCCGGCCAGAAACATTACCAGCCCAATTTGTCGTAAGGTCAGGTTTGCGCTATAAGGCAAGCTCCAGACGATTTGGCCCGTTCGTTCAATTGTTCCCAGCACTAGAGCAACGAGTAGTGGCCCGCCCGCCAGCCCCAGTTTTAGGGTAACGCCTCCCGGCAGGGGGATTGGCACCACCCCTAGCAACAAGCCTAACGCCAGCCCCAGACTAAACGCCAAAACATCAATTTCGCTCAGGGCGCGGTACGAATCGCCCAGAAATTTGGTGACGGCGGGCATAGTATCGCGGTGGGTAACTACCCGTACTCTATCGCCCAATTCCAGCATAGTATCACCGTGTGGCAAGAATTCCACGTCGCCCCGCCGGATACGGGTAATAATCGCGCCGTACTGCTGCGGCAAATTCAAATCACGCAAGCGATGTCCGGCTATTTTTGAGTTGGAAACAAAAATCCGGCGATAATCTAGCTGGCTGCGGTCAAGCTCAAGCCGTTCCGTTACGTATTCCCCTAAATAAGCCGTGATTTTATCCAAATCGTCTTTTGTGCCAATCACGCTTACTTTATCGCCAATTTGCAGATAATTTTTGGCTTCAGCCAGTTCAAGGCTATCTCTCCGCTTTACCCGCCCAAAGATAATATCCCAGCCATGTTTTTGGGCCAGTTCGTAAACCGTTTCGCGAGTCGCTTCCGGGTTCGTCACCAGAATAGTAAAGTTTTGAAGCTGCTTGCCCGTTCCGGCCAGACCGCGCAAGTCTTGAGCTTCTTTCTTGTAATCTATTTTCCAGAAACGCTGCATAAAATAAACCGCCAAAATCATGCCAATTACCCCGATCGGGTAAGTAATCGAATACCCGATAACCGGCTCGGCCAGCATTTGTTCTAAAGCGGCTTTGGGCGCATTGCTTTTGAGGTATTCCAGCACCGAAGCCAGCGCGGGCGTATTAGTCAAACTTCCGGCAAACATACCCGTCGCCAACGTGGGTTTAAGTGCCAATAGATTTTTAGCGATAATTACCAGTATGGCCGAAACAACTAATACCGCCACCACCAGCAAATTGTCTCGTGCGCCCTTGCGCCGGAACGAAGCAAAAAACCCCGGCCCGCTACTCAGCCCAATAGTATAAACAAATAGCACCAGCCCTAGCGAGTAAATAATTTCAGGCAATTTCAAATCGGGGTGAAGCGCACCAATTGCCAACCCCACAAACAAGACTGCCGCGACACCCAGACTGCTGCCCCCAATTTTTATTTTGCCCAAAGGATAGCCGATAGCCGCCACTACAAAAAGTAGCAGCAAAGGATTTTGGATTAGTAGCTCTATCATAAAAGATTCTCCCAAAATAAACTCCTGGTTGACCGTCCTCAGTATAGCTTCACAGGTTACACAATCAGGTAAAAATTGGGTAAAATCAGGTAAACAAAAATTCGTGGACTGGGAGAATTTTCGATTTTTACCAAAAAAAGCCCTAACTCCCGATTTTAAGTAAGGTTAGGGCTGCTAGTTTTTGGAATTATAAAAATAAACTTTTTGAAAAATAGAAACTTATTTCGTAGGCGGTAGCTCGGTAGTATACCCGCGATAGGTCGAAGCCTGATTGCGGCCCTGAGTTATAGCGTTATTGGCTGCGCTTTCGTTAGAATAAGTTTTGACCTGGGTAGCCTGTACCCAACCGCCGCCGCCCAGTAGCATATACCAGCCATCGCTGCTTTTTTTCTCAAAGGCTACCAGCGTAAAGCGGGAAAGCTTTTGGATTGGTGGGCTAAAAATAGTCGGCAAAACATAAACCTGAGCTTCCAACGAAGAAATTACCGCCCAGCTTTCAGCCTCGCTAACGGGCTGAATAATAGTTGTAACCGGGGCTGGTTGGTTACTCAATACCGCTACTTCGCTGCTGTCGGCTAATTCCGGGACGGCAGGATTTAGCGGCGCAAGTTTATTGTAAACCAGAAAGGCCAAAACGCCAACCCCAATCGCGGTCAGCAGTAAAAGCCAATTGCGAAAAGCCCGGCTATCCGGCCCAACAGCCCGGATGCGATAGGCAAAACGGTCTGTGCTACGCTCGGCATCCCAGCTAATCGGCCTGGAACGGTAAGGACGGTTGTCAAGCTTATTCAAAAACGACATAATTTGCCTCTTCTAAAACTGGTAATGCTCTTAATTTGAATCAGTTCTTTAACTCTTATCAGCATAAACGAGGCCAATATTATTACATTTTTATTAAGGATTTAGCTGCAAGCTCAAAACTGTGTATTGCGAAATATAATCTCCGGCAGAGTAAGTGCCATTGCCGTCGTTGGTATCACCGCTAAAATTGAGCTTGATTATAATCTGGTGCTGGCCTTCGGGGACGGTCATATTCAAATCCCAAAGACGGCAAGTTTGCGAATTTTGCTGGTTATCCAAAGTCGGTACATTCTTCAAATCTACCGCTTGCCCATTGATGCTGGCACTATAAGTCATTTTCTTCCAGTTTTCGTTTAGAGTAGACAGGTCTTTGGCGCACCAACCGCCCAGCAAAGCGTAAGACTGATTAGCCGGGACGACGGCGGTGTATTTGAACGTGCCGGGCTTAAATTGCTCAATCGTATCAGATGAAACTGTAAAACTTTGGGCCGGACGTGGATAAAGCGCGTTTGCCCCGCTACTTGTTCCCAGCTTGAAATCACTTAATTTGGCGTTTTGGGGGGAGTTAGAATTTGGAGCAACACTTAACATAACTAATTGATAGCTGTAATCACCCGCAGGTAACTTACCCTTCAAAATACCGCTATCCACTTCCTGCGCGACGGTGCGGGTAGCCAACAGACGATGCACCCCGGTGGGGGTTGTACTAATTACAATATCCAGCGTCCGGCAGAAAACGCCCGAATCCTCGAAATTTACGGTTTGGAAATTTTTCAAATCTACCGCCTGGTCATCCAGCTTCAAGTTAAAACTAAAAGTCGGCCAAATTTTATCCAAATTGGCGGCAGTATCTTCGCACCAAAGCAAAGGCGGCGCAATTTTCCAACTACTTGCCACAACTGCCAGCCCACCCTCTGTGCCGGGCGCATCCAATAGCAAAGGCAACCCGGCCAAATTGCTAAGACGAACTGCCGTTTTCTGGTTCAGGCCAACGTTTGCGCTACTCTTAAGGTCAAAAGCGGACAGGGCCGCCGGGCTATAAGTTGGAATGGCGGCGGTAGTAGTGGTCGGACGCACGGCTAACCCGCTAGTCGGCGCGGGAGCAACTGCTGTCACCGCCGGAAGGCTGGTTACTCGCCCTGCCGTAGGGGAAGGCAAATTAGCCAATACTACCGGGGTAGCGGTTGCGCTGGTATCTGCCGCCGGAGCAATGGTAGTGCTGGCGGTGGTAGTCTGGCTGCTGGCAGTGGTTGCGGTGACTGGCGTGGTTTGGGCGGGAGTAGCGGTATTATCACCACCACAGGCGATTAGCAGTAAACTTAAAAATAACAAATAGCCGGGGGCAGCCCGCCGGAAGTATCTTTTCATGTTACGTTCCTTATAGCTTTAGTATAATTTAATAATCCAGTTATTTCGTTATTTTAGCGGTTTTAATGTTTGAGTAATCGCTTAAAGGAGCAAGCCCAATTTTATCAGGAAAATATTTCTAGCTCTAGCATAACACATTTTAAGTTTAATTTTACGGGTTAAAACGACAAAATTTGGAGATTTATTTTTGTTTTCCGGCTGGCACTACAATTGCACTTCTTTAATCTGCAAGCAACTAAAGTAGAAAACAGCGTAAGCAAGCAGTACAGGAAGGAAACCAGTATGACTGAACAAGAACCAAAAGTAGACGAAAACCGGGTTATCCCGCCTACCCCTGAAAATATGTCGGGGAAATTGCCGCCCCGTAAGCCGCCAATGAGTACCGACCAGCCTGAGCAAGACGCGGGTGGCCCGGAATATCAGCCCGACCCACCCGATGCCAATGGTTCTGGCCCAACCGTTTACACTACCGACCCACTTGAGAAGTAACAAGTAGCAAGTAACAAGTAACAGGGGGATAACGGGTTCTTGTAGGAGATGGCTCTGCCCATTAACTTTACTCAAAATCAACTGGCAGAGCAGTATCCTACAAAGATAGCTTCCGACTTTATACTTCCGACTTCCGACTTGTTACTCAGTCCTCAGCACTTTAAACTGATTTAACGGGCGCGGTAGTGCAAGGCTACTTCTTCGCAGTTGTAGAACTCTACGTCGGGGTGCTGCTGGATAAACTCAATTACTCGTTCCAGCAAGCGCACCCGGCCCGGTCTGCCCATAAGAAAAGGATGCATCGTCAGCACGTAGCATTTACCGCGTTCGCGTTCAGCATAAAGCCCTTCAAATTCCTCTGTCCAGGTTTCATAAACGGTACTTAGCGAACTCATGGGGCGGGTATAAGGGTGGCGAAACAGGAAAAATGGCGCATCGTCCAAAATCCACTGAATTGGCAATTCGACAATTGACCCGCCGGGGCTGGCAATAGGATGCAAATAGGGCGCGTCATCGTCCATCATATTGCTGGAATACAAAAAGTTGTTTTCGGCCAAAAGTTCAAGAGTATTGCTGCTAAAATCCCAGGAAGGCGAACGATAGCCTACCGGGATACGCCCCGCTACCCGCCCAATCGCTTCAATGCCCCGCAACATCGAATCGGATTCTTCCTCAAGGGTTTGGCTGGTGGGCGGGGTATGGGTATAGCCGTGATGGGCGATTTCCCAACCCGCCGTTACGCAAGCCTGGACTGCTTCGGGGTACTTGTCGGCTACCCAACCGGGAACAAAAAGGGTGGCCGGGATGCCTTTTTTCTGTAAAAGTTCAATCAAACGGTACACGCCCACTTTTGGCCCATATTGCCCGACAGAAAGCGTGCCGGGACGCTTGGCGTTTTCCGGGTCGCTGGCAAGAAAGCCCGATTCGGCATCCATATCAAAAGTAAGCATCACCGGGAACTTGGTTTTATCTACGGTACGCGGCATTTTTATTACCTCTTAAAATTTTTAATTCAGCCCAAGAATCGTTTGGGCTAATTTTTCGCTATCGTGACGTAAAATAGTTTTTCCAATACAATAGGCCCCGCCGATTAGTTTACGAGCTAATTGCTGGCACTTATCCGAATCCACCTGTACCGGGAATTTACGCTCGGTTTCGTACATCCGGCGGGCCACATCGCTAATCGGGCCATTATTCACAATCACATAATCCAGCTGTTCGCCATCGATTAAATATTCCATTACTTTTTGGATAAAATCGGAAGCCTTATAGCCATCGGTTTCGGCAGGGTCAGTTACGAGATTACAAACGTAAATCTTGGGAGCTTTGGATTCCTTCAAAGTTTGGGCCAAACCTTCTACCAAAAAATTAGGCAAGATGCTCGTAAACAAACTGCCCGGCCCAATTATAATTTTGTCCGCTTCCAAAATCGCTTCTCGTGCGGGCTGGTAAAGCTGGGCGCGGCGCGAAAGATAGATATATTCAATTTTAGTATCAAGATTCTCGGAGCGCAAATCAATTTTAGTTTCGCTCACTACATCGCTACCGTCCGAGAGTTTAGCGATTAAATCTACATCGTTAAGGGTCACGGGCAGCACCCGCCCTTCGATAGCCAATAGCCAGGAAAGAGCCTCAATACCAAAGGCTGTGCCGCCTTCCCAATCGTAAGAAGCGGTTAAAAGCAAATTGCCCAAACTATGCCCCTTCAAGCCTTCGCCCTTGCGGAAGCGATAATTGAGCAAATCGCGCCATTTGCGGCTACGCTCGTCGTCGGGCAGCAGTTCCGAAATACACTTAAGTACATCACCGGGCGGCAAAATACTATGCTCATTGCGTAGCCGCCCGCTTGAACCACCGCTATCCATCATTGAAACAATTGCGGTCACGTCGGCGATGTTCTTTAGCTCATCCAATACGGTTGAAACGCCTGTACCGCCACCAATGACTACAATTTTGGGTAAATCTTTTTTCCGTCGCACTTCAGAATCGTAAAATTCAGGCATTTTTGATACCCCGTCTAAACTAAAGTTGTTTACTATTCCACCACTGTATCATTAACTCAATTTTGCCGTAGTTTTCCGCCGCATCTTCAAGGGCTTGCAACAAACATAGCCGGATTGTAATTGGCTCATCGTTCAGCAACTTGACGTTATCCAGTATTTTTACGTCCAGCTTTTCCAGCACTTGACGTGAAGTTTCCCGGCTGCTATCCAAGCGACGAATTAGAGCCTGAACATCATTTCCCTGAGCCTGTTCCAGCACACTGTCAAAGCCGGGCGGCTCAGGTAAATTACCGATAGCGTACCCTATCCAGTAATCGGTATTCATCGCTACAAAGGCCGCCAACGCGAAAATTGAAGGCTCTTCCACTTCTGGTCGCCAGTTCAATTGCTCTGCGTCCTGGCCGATTTCGTTCAGCAAATCTTTAATCAAATCCAGGCGGCTTTCCAACCGGTCAAAATATAGGGCGATTTCAGCTAACATTCTATATTCCTTGTGAGTCCCTTAAAAAAAAATTGATATTGCAAGCTTTCTACTTTCATCATAATCGGCCCGGCTTGTTTTGTAAAGCTTTCTGGGTGAGTTTGCTGGCCGATAAGTGGCAGAAAGTTGAAGCTTTAAGTATAATGTAGCGAACAAAGCAATTGGATTAAACCCGAACAAAAGATGAAAGAGACAACAAGTGCCAAGAGGTAATCCGGGCAAGCCCCGCAAAGAAAAAGAAGCCAAAGCCGCCCCCGAACTCGCCCCACTCAATCTCAAAGATTATAATACCAGCCCGATTTTAGAAGGCCCGGCTACCTGGTCAGGTGGCCCGGCTTTAGTTCATCAAGGGGTGGCTTTGCTGGAAGGTATTAACGAGACTATCTTGGATGAAGCCCTGGCGGGAACCACTCTTAAAGAATATGTCTTACGCCGCTTGACCCCAACTTCGGTGCTGATAGACCGATTTCGGGTGGACGAGATTAGCAAGATTTTGACTAAACGTGGTTATGAGCCAAAAATTGTCAATCTTTAGGATAAAATATGGCAACTGAAAATTCAGTGGATTTGATAACACTGGTACAAAATAACACTAAACCTGATGCAAATGCTGCTCCGGCTGACATTCCAGTTGGTTTGCGTGAATTTAACCAGAAAGAGCTGGAAAATGTTTTAGATTGTTTCTCGGTGCAAGCTATTCAATCAATGGGAGTGGGCCGCGCCCTTCCAAATGACAAAAAAAGTCGTTTGATAGCCTCCCTTATCCGAAAATTTTACGATGCCAATAATATTAAAGCCGCTTTATCCAAACTTTCACCCAATGCTCAATACGGTCTGGCCCGGCTTAAAATAAATGGCGGAATAATGGACAGGAATTCGTGGCTGGCTCAGGTTTCCAGTCGTTTTGGCAAAAACGCGGGCGAATTAGTCGAAAAAGAATTGGTAGGTCGCGCCCTGGCTTTGTATGCTATGCACGAAGGCCCATTTTTGCAATTACTGAGCCGTAGCAAACACGAAATTGGGCGACCCGGTTTTTACGCTGGGGCTACCGTGATTTGCGTTCCCTCCAAAGTGCTGGAATTTTTTATGGCGGGTAAATCCATTCTGGATATAGTTGCCCCGCCGCCGCCCCAACCCTACGACGAAAAAGCTTCCAAAGTTACGCCAAAGCTGGTCGCTCCTGCCAATTTTGAAGCTCTGCTGGCCGATATTTTTACTTTTACCCGTTATTTGGAACAAAACAAGGTGCGCGTTTTGCAATCCGGCGATATTGGCAAGCGCGATTATGTGAAAATTCACGAGCAGATGCAGGTAAAAGAAGCTACTGACCCGGCGGATAGCCGCAAGTTAAGCGAAACTGGGCGGGTCAGCTTTTTGTGGAACGTGCTTTTGACTTTAAAGATGGTCGGCGGCAAACCCAACGAAAACGCTTTTGTTAATTCGGAAGTGTCCCAGCGTTTTTACGCTTTGCCACGTTATTTGCAAGGCCGCGTTTTGGCGGTAGCCTGGACTTTATCGCAATATAGCGATTTTACCCGAATACCGACCTTAGAGTTTGAAACCGCTTCTACCGAAACCAGCGATATTCCCGAATTTGAAAAACTAAGTAACGCCCGCACACTGATAATGAGCATTGTGCAAGCTTTTTTTGATAAAGGGCAATTAAACGGTAATCCCGATAGCGGTTGGCTGGATTTAACTTCTCTTATGGCGATTGTAAAAGAAGTTAATCTTGAAATTCTGGTATCACGTGGAATACGTCCCGGCTCTTACTATGGCTACGGCAACGGCTATTACGGCGAAACCTATTACAACGGCTTTACCAGTATCCTGAGAGAAGACGATAAGAAAAAGGGAGCGACTTATGTTCCCGGCAAAGCTATTGCCCTGGATACTGGCTGGAATTTGGTTGAAGGGGAATGGCTGGTGCATTTGTTCCGCGAACCGCTAAATTGGCTTGGTTTGGCCGAATTGGGCCTTGACCCTATTACCCAGCGCGGAATTGCCTTTCGTCTGATCGATTTTGGTCGCTCGGTATTGGCCGGGAAACCCAGCGCACAGGAAGAAGAAACGGCCAAACAAACCGCCCTGCTTGCGGCCCAAGCCCCCGAACTAACCCGTAGCCTGATAGTTCAGCCCAATTTCGATATTATGGTGCTTGCCCCGCTCCAGAATATGACGCTTTTGCAACAAATTGACCGCTTTGCCAATCCGTCCAGTATGGGGGATGTGGCGATGTATCGGATTAGCAAGGAAAGCGTTATGCGCGGGATGCGGGCCGGTCTGAGCGGGCCGGATATTCTGGATATTTTGCAAAATAATAGCCGCGTCCCGGTTTCCCAAAATATTATTGCTTCCCTAAACGACTGGAATAATGAATACGAACGAATCGTGGTGCGCCCTTCGGTTCACTTGCTCGAAGTTCCTGACGCAACTATTCTGGATAAGCTGATGGCTGACCCCAAAGCTGCCGCCAATATCGAAAAACGGCTTGGCCCAACTTTCGCCCTGATTAAAGGAAAAGCCGATAGTCTGGATAAAGCTTTGATGGCTTTGATGAATAAAGCCCAACCGCTTTACCTGGATTATACCAAAGTTTACCCGAACACTATTTCGGTGCAAAATTCGCGGCGGCTGGTTATAAAAGAGTATTTGGGTAACGCTTATTTGTATTATCGTTTGGGCCAGTTTGCCGATTTGGTGGAGCATCGGCCCAACAAGCAAACCGCCACTTTTGAGCTTTCCGCCGCCGCCGGGAAGCGCGGGCAGTCGCTTGGCCTGACTTACGATTTGGTACAGGCTTTTCTAACCCAATGGGGCAATCCTCGACAGTCTTTGCCGCCCGAAACTACTTTAATACTCAAAAACTGGTTGGGCTATTACTCTCCCCTCAAGGGCGAAAAAGCGGTTACTCTTACCACCGCCTTACGCTCTCAACTTGACGAGATTTTCAGCTTGCCCGAATTTGCTCCGCTTTTAATCGAGCGAGCTTCTCCAAAAGTAGCCCTTGTTCGTCAGGATTTGCTAGAGCAGCTTTTGCCGCGTTTGCAGGAAATGGGCGTAGAATTTGATTTATCGGGTTTGAACCCGGAAGCCGCCTCGCCTCAGCCTGACACTACCACCGAAGCAAAACCTGAAACAAGCGGGCGCAAATCTTCTAAAGGCGAAACTCTGGCCGAGCGTGAACGCCGCCAGCGCGAGGCTAGTGCCGCTTCCGGGTTTGGCCCTTTTGGTGGTGGCCCACTGGCTACCGGGCGCGGCTTTATCTCTCCCCCCACCGCTCCGGCTACGACACCAAGTGAGGATGATTTGTATGGGCTTATGAAGCTTATGCGCGAAGCCATGATTTTGGAAGATTTTGACGGGGATGAGGATGATGATAGCTTTGAGCCACCACCCTTTTTTCCGCGTGGTCGTGGACGCAGGCGGTAAGTTGGTTTGTGTCGATTGGCGGAGCAATATCCTACAGGGATAAGGGTATTTTGTAGGATGTGGCTCTGCCCATTGATTTTACCTTATCAAAATCTCTTGGAGAAACAGCCTCTTGCAAAAATCCGGGCCAATCGGGACAGGCTTAGAAATTATCCTGATGATAGTAATTCATAAAAATAGCTTCAAGGTCGGCGGGTTCGATTACTAAATCTTTGAGCCTGTATTGTGCCAGAAAGCCTAAAAGCGGGTTAATGTCACTTTGGATTTCGAGCTGCCAGCGTGCGCCCTCGCGTCGAGCCAGATGCCCGGTTATCTTTTCCAGCAAGGCGGCCAGTTCTTCTTCGGGAAGTGGCTCTTGCTCAAAAGCAATTTCCACCCGCCGCGTTTGTTTATCCCGCAAAGCCGCGATGCTATCCACCGCCACTAATTGCCCGCGCCGGATAAGGGCCACTTTATCACAAATTCTTTCTACTTCGCTCAAAACATGCGACGAAAAAAAGACGGTAGCTCCGGCGTGGCGGGCTTCCTCTAACAAATCGAACAAGGCGCGTTTGGCAAGCGGGTCTAGCCCTTCGGTGGGTTCATCCAAAATTATTAGTTCGGGCTGATGCTGCAAAGCCTGAATAATCGCTAATTTCTGGCGCATCCCTCGTGAATAAGCCTTAACCCGGCGTTGCAAATCCAGCTCGGCTAGTTCCAGTTTGTCCAGCAAAGTTTTGCGAAAGTTTGGGTCGAGCCGGAAGTTTTGCAAATCTGCCAGATAATTCAACCATTCTTCGCCGGAATAGCCCCCATCAATCCGGGCAATATCAGGCAGGAAACCCAACCGGGTGCGTATTTCCAGAGCTTCGGTTTGCGTCCCGTTCATATTGCGGTCAAGCAAGCGAATTGACCCGGCATCCGGGCGCATCAGGCCCAGTAAAAGACGAATGGTAGTAGTTTTGCCCGCGCCGTTTGGCCCAAGAAAGCCGAACATTTCGCCGCGCCCGATTTGTAAATTCAAATCCTTTACGGCCAATCGTTTGCCATAATGCTTGCTTACTTTTTCAAGTTCAATCGCCGCGCTGCTCACGCCCGGTTTAGCCACTTCTCGTAAAAGACGGCGGGTATATTGGCATGAACTTCGCCGCGCCGGATTTCGACAAAGCCGTTTTTCTCGTAAAGCTTTTGGGCCGGAATTTGAGTTATGCCTGTATCCAGATGTAATCGGGTATACTTTAATTCCCGCGCTTTCGCTTCCAGAGCTTCGTAAATACGTTGTCCGAAACCGCGCCCCTGAAAATCGGCCTGAACCCGCATTCGTTTGATTTCGGCTTCTTTCTCGCCAGTCTTGCGGAACGCGCCCATTGCCGCCACTCGCCCCTGATATTCCCCGATTAAAAACTCACCTTCGTTCTGAAAATAATGCCCCTCAATATCCTCCAAATCCGCGTCCCAGGGGCCTATCCCGCCGTAAGCGTTCATCTGCACCAGCCCCGCCACGTGCATTTCCATCACAGCCGCGTAATCTTTCGGCTCATACCGTCGAATTATTAATTCACTCACTGGAAAAACTCCTTCAAAATTAAGTAACAAGTAACAAGGGGATGCAAGTATCTTGTGGGATGTGGCTCTGCCCATTGACTTTAGCTTAACCTTTATTCTCAAAGAAATATCCTGCAAATCCTGCCCAACCAAAATCTATTGACGGAGCAATATCCTACAAAATACCCCGTCCCCCCCGACAATCGGCAACCGACAACCCCTTGATACTTGATACTTGTTATTTATTCTCGCGGAAACGGCTGAAATCGGTTTTGCGCTTTTCGACCCCGGCTTGATGTCCCTCGCCACTTTCGGGCGTAGTGTAATACAAGCCCAACCCGGCAAAAGAAAGCTGGGTAATTCCGGCGATACTTTCGGAATCGGCGTTAAACGAATATTTGACCACTTTCAGAGCGGTTGGACTGAGGGCGACGATTTCTTTGGCCCACTGCCGGGCCTCGTCCATTAGCTTGTCCGGCTCGACTACAGCGTTAATCAGGCCCATTTGCAAAGCTTGCTCGGCGGTATAGCGACGGCAGAGCATCCAGATTTCACGGGCTTTGCGTTCTCCGACCAAACGGGCCAGATACGCTGTGCCAAACCCAGCATCAAAACTGCCTACTCGTGGCCCAACTTGCCCGAAAATCGCCTTGCTCGAAGCAATCGACAAATCGCAAACTACCTGTAAAACGTTGCCGCCGCCAATCGCGTAGCCGTTGACCGCTGCAATCACGGGCTGCGGCACACTTCGCATCAGGCGGTGTAACTTGTCTACTGGTAGGCCAATTCCAATCCAGGAAGCCCCGGTATAGCCGCTTCCGGCTTGCCATTCTTTAGTATCGCCGCCAGTGCAGAAAGATTTCTCGCCCGCCCCGGTCAAAATAATTGCGCCGACTTCCGGGTCGTTTCCGGCTAATTCAAAAGCGACGATGAGTTCTTCAATGGTTTTGGGGCGGAAGGCGTTCATAACTTCCGGGCGATTAAGGGTAATCGTAACTATTCCGGCTTGTTTCTCGAAAAGAATGTCGCTAAACGTCAGCACATTACTCATGGTCAAGTTACTCCTCTTTATTAATCCTCTTTGGGCAAATTTAGTCGGTTTCCTGCTTATAAATTTTGAAGCCGCGCTTTTGGTAATTGGCTAAAGCGTGGGGGCCATCCAGGGTACAGGTATGCAGCCAAACCCGCTCCGGCTTTTCGTCCCAGGCTTTTTGAACGCCATAGCTCAAAAGATGCTTGCCCAGCCCGCGCCCGTGAAATTGGGGAATCAGGCCAAAGTACACTACTTCCGTTCCCGGTTCTTCGGCTTGCCGCTCAATTTCGATAAACCCGGCGGGTGTACCCTTGTAATAAGCCACCCAGATAGAAACCGTCGGTGAAGCTAAATAGTTTTGCAAAAACTCGTCTGTCCAGTTCAATCGGTCAAGCCACTGATAATCCTTGCCAACCGTACTGTACAAAAAGCGGTAAAAAGTCGGAAGCGGTTCGCCCATTGGCATAATCAAAATATTAGTATCGTCAATGTAGGCGGGCTGGAATTCGTCGTAGCTTCGCAACTCCACATAAGTGGTTACTACCGGGATTTTTGCCTCATCCTCATCCATTGTGCTTGTGCCTCATTTTTCAAACTAGAATTTTTCCTGAATATTCATCCAATCTTGTTGTAGGAGGGATTTCCAATCCCGATGAGACGGGTTTGGGTAAAATCGGGATTGGAAATCCCTCCTACAGAAATGCTGCTAGAATTTTTCCGGGTACAGTTCGCGCAAGCGTGGATTGGAGCGGTCACGCTGGCTGATAATTGGGTCAGAATTAGGCCAGCTTACGGCAATATCAGGGTCGTCCCAGCTAACGGCGGTGGTATCACTACCGTCGTAAGTTTTGCTAACCTGATAAACATAATCAACTTCGGTTAGAGCATAAATCGAGTTAGCAAACCCTTCGGGAATGTATAGGGCCAGCCCGTTTTCGTCGTTCAATTCAAAAGTTTCGTATTTGCCAAAAGTAGGCGAATCAGGCCGAATATCCACAATTGCGCTAAAAGCCTGGCCTCGTGCCACCCAAACGATTTTCTCCCAGCGTTCGGCGTGCAAACCACGTAGTACGCCCTGTTTGGAGCGGGAATGGTTGACTTGCATCACCTTGAAAGGCCGACCCGTCGCCCCGCTCAATTCTTCCAGCCGCACAACTTCGTGAAAATAGCCGCGTTCGTCAAAGCGTAAAGGCCGCTCTATTTTCAACAGTCCTTCCAGCGAAGTTTTTAATATCTGATTGCCCATACTCTCCTTTAGTTTCAGTTTTGTTCAAAAAGCCAGTCCAAACCATCACTCAAATTTGCTTGAGCGTCTGGGCAGGATTATTCGCCTAATTTTAATCTAATGTACCGTTCTGGTCAAAAAAAACAGGACTTTCCCGGTGGAAGTCCTGTTATAGTCTGAAAATAAGGCGTTAGACTAGCTAATGCTAACTAAAGTAGCCTCAACTTTACCTTCAGCATCGGCCTGACCGATTACAGTGACGCGCTGGCCTTTTGCTAAATCGGCAGCAGTGGCTGGCCCTTGTTTGGTGATAGTGGTAGTATCGCTCAGGTTCACTTTTACATCTTCGCCCTGAAAAGTTTTGCCACTTAAAACAGTGCCGTCAAGGGTTGGAGCCGGGATAATCAGGGTTGTACCTTGTGGATTGCCGCCCGCCCCCTGCCCGCCGTTGCCACCTCCGCCAAAACCAGCTCCGCCCGCGCCTTGTCCGCCACCTCGAAGGGCAGTCTGGTCAACTAGCTGGATAGAACGGGCAGTGTAAGTGCCGTCGCTACCTTTGTCGCCCATTATTACTACAAGAGTATTGGCAGTTTTGGAAATATCTTCAGCAGTAATTTTTTCGGCTTTGGTAAAAGTCGCATTGGCAACCGACACATTCCGGCTATTGCCATTTTGAGCAGTTACTACCAGTAATTTGCCCGCCTCGTCATAGCTGGCGATTGTTCCGGCGACCTGTCCGCCGCCGGGTCGGGTTTGCCCGCCCGTACCTGCTCGTCCGCCTGCGCCGGGAGTGCCGTTCGCGGCAGGGCTGGTTTGGTTGGCATTGCCCGCTCCGGCCTGGGTGGTAGTTCCAGCCTGAACTGCGCCAGCCTGCGGAGTTCCCTGACGATTTTGCCCGCCGTTGGCATTGCCACCTTGACCGGGAAGGGCCGCCCCTGTGCCGCTAAAATTGGGGTTGGGGGTAAAAGTTGGGATTGGCGTAGACGTAGCACCACTGGCGGCCTGAGCAACTACGGTTGCAGTAGGAGTCGTGTTAGTTTTGCCCACATCGGTATAGGTGGCTACGGCATAGCCAATTCCGCCTAACGCTGCCACAATTATCAGAGCCAGAACTGCCTTCAAAAGACCTTTCACTGCATCATACCTCACATTTATTTTAGGTTAGCCTAAACTTCACTTTTATTAGTTCTTTCGCTTGATGACAGCCAAATTATAGCAGTTATGTTTTAGAAATTAACTTATTTTTCGCAAATTTTTCTTTACGTTCTTATAAAGCAGGGTTGTCGGGGGGAATGGAGTTGTTAGAAAAGAAGTTGTCAGTTGTTAGAGGGAATAGGGTTGTCGGTGGGGGAGTGATTCCGACTTCCGACTTACCACAGGGGTGGTAGTCTCCCGGATATTCCGTATCCGAGAGACCACCCCAATCTACAAATTAACCCGTCCCACCGACAACCCTTTGATACTTGTTACTTAGTCTCATGCGATTAGTTCGCGGAGGACGTAGGGCAGGATGCCGCCGTGACAGTAGTATTCGATTTCGATAGGGGTATCTATTCGCATGATAACGGGTACTTCTTCGGTTTCGCCATTGGAACGGTGAATGACCAACGTTACATCTTGCTGCGGCTTGATATTGTCGTTATCCAGCCCGGCGATGTCAAAAGTTTCGGTGCCGTCCAGTTTCAGAGTTTGAGCGGTTACGCCTTCCTTGAACTGGCAGGGCAACACCCCCATCCCGACCAGATTGGAGCGGTGAATACGCTCGAAGCTTTCAGCAATTACCGCCGCTACTCCCAGCAGTTTTGTACCTTTGGCCGCCCAGTCGCGGGAACTACCTGTACCATATTCCTGCCCGGCAATAACTATAAGAGGAGTACCCGCCGCCTGATATTTAATCGAAGCGTCGTAAATACTCATGGTTTCGCCGCTGGGCTGGAATTTGGTGATGCCGCCTTCGGTGCCGGGTAGCATCAAGTTCTTGATACGAACGTTAGCGAAGGTACCGCGTACCATTACCCGGTCATTGCCGCGCCGTGAGCCATAGCTGTTAAAATCTTCGTAAGTTACCCCTTTTTCAATCAAGTATGTTCCGGCGGGCGAGCTTTTCTTGATTGACCCGGCAGGGCTGATATGGTCGGTTGTTACCGAATGGCCGAAAATAGCCAGAGGTCGCGCCCCTTTAATCCCGCTAATCGTGCCGGGCTGCAGGCTGAATTTATCGAAGAAAGGCGGCTCCTGAATATAAGTTGAGGTGCTATCCCACTCGTAAATTACCCCGGTGGTGCTGGGAACTTCGTTCCAGAGCGGGTTATCTTTGGTGAAGTCGGCGTACAGTTCGCGGTAGGTGTCGGCATTGGCGGCGGTGTGCAGCAGCGATTGGACTTCCTGCGTCGAGGGCCAGATGTCGCGCAAATAAACTGGTTGACCGTCCTTGCCCATGCCGATAGCTTCTTGGGACATATCGAGGTCTATTCGTCCAGCCAGAGCAAAAGCGACCACCAGTGGCGGACTCATCAGGAAATTGGCCTTGATGCTTTGATGGACGCGGGCTTCAAAATTGCGGTTGCCACTCAGAACGCTGGCAGCGACAATGTCGTTTTTGTTGATGGTTTCCTCGATGTTGGGGTCGAGCGGGCCGGAGTTGCCGATACAGGTGGTGCAGCCGTAGCCGACGACGTTAAAGCCGATTTCGTTCAGGTAGGGCAGAAGGCCCGTTTTTTCCAGATAATCGGTCACGGTGCGCGAACCGGGAGCAAGCGAGGTTTTGACCACCGGGCGCACTTTCAAGCCTTTTTCAACCGCTTTTTTCGCCAGTAATCCGGCGGCCAGCATTACGCTAGGGTTAGAGGTGTTGGTGCAGGAAGTAATGGCGGCAATTAGCACGTCCCCATGACCCAAATTAACTTCTATTTTGGGGAATTGCTGTTCCAGAGCTGCGCCTGCTTCTACCCGGTCAGGGGTTGGGCGATTGTTCATCATTTCGATTTCGGTGGCCGGGTTAGTGTTTTCGACGGTGTCGAGGGTAGGGGTAGTGGCCGGGTTTTGCAAGCCGCCACCCGCGATTGTGGTCTGCGATTCGTTAATGGCAACGCCCGCCTTGACCCCGTAACGCCGGGTTAGTTCAGTTTCAGCTTTGTTGTAACCGTTGTCAGCGATGGGCTTAATCATCAAATCGCGGAAGGTAGTTTTGAGGTCGGGCAAGTTGATGCGGTCCTGGGGGCGTTTTGGCCCGGCAACGGCTGGTACAACGGTGCTTAAATCCAGCTCGAGCAAGCTGCTGTATTCGCATTGGTTTTTACCCGGCATACCGAACAAATCCTGGGCCTTGAAGTAATTGCGGAAGGCGTTGACCTGTTGTTCGGTGCGCCCGGTTGTCAGCAAGTAGCGGCAGCTTTCTTCGTCAATCGGGAAATAGCCCATGGTCGCGCCGTATTCAGGAGCCATGTTTGCAATCGTGGCCCGGTCTGTCAGGGAGAGGCTGGCCGCGCCTTCGCCATGAAATTCGACGAATTTGCCAACTACTTTGGCTTTACGAAGCATTTCGGTGACGCGCAAAACGAGGTCAGTAGCGGTTACGCCTTCCTTGAGGCTGCCCATCAGGTGTACGCCAACTACATCAGGGGTCAAGAAGTAAACTGGCTGGCCGAGCATCCCGGCTTCGGCTTCAATTCCACCCACGCCCCAGCCGACAATCCCCAATCCGTTTATCATGGTGGTGTGCGAATCGGTACCGACCAGTGTGTCGGGATAATATACGCCGTCTTTTTCGAGTACGCCTTTTGCCAGATATTCCAGGTTTACCTGATGGACGATACCATTGCCGGGGGGTACGACTTTGAAGCTATCAAAGGCTTGCATACCCCATTTCAAGAATTGGTAGCGGGTGGCGTTGCGCTTGAATTCCATTTCCATATTGAGCCGGAGTGCGTCGGACGTTCCGGCGTAATCTACCTGTACCGAGTGGTCTACCACTAAATCTACCGGGACGAGTGGTTCAATTATTTTGGGGTTTTTGCCCAGGCGTTCGGCGACGGTTCGCATTGCCGCCAAATCTACCAATAAAGGTACGCCAGTAAAATCCTGCAATACGACGCGGGCGACTACAAAAGGTATTTCTGCGGTTCGCTCGGCTTTGGGCTGCCAGTTTGCCAGTTCCCGGACGTTTTCTTCGGTTACTTTTTTACCATCACAATTGCGTAAAACTGATTCCAATACTATTCGGATGCTAATCGGCAGTTTGGAAATTGGCCCAACTCCGGCTTTTTCGAGGGCGGGTAGCGAGTAGTATTGCCCCTGTCCGCCGTCACCACGCTCAAAGCTTTGGAGTGAGTTAAATAAATTATGTTTGCTCATTACTAAATAGCCTTCCTGCAATACGGTTGGTGAAATAATTTTTAATTCTACTTGATGTTTCTATGTAACATAACCCTAGTATATAACAGGTTTGGGCCGGAGGGTAGGGTTTGACAATAGGAGTTGGTTATGAAGATGATAGCGGGATAGGCGTTTTGGGTTTCCAACCTTTATAGGTGTCCGATAATCCCGTATTCAATTCACAACCCGCAACTTTATTCCTCTCCATGCACCTCTTTATAGGTAGGCTGGGTGGCAATAACCGAAGGTGGGGCGGGGGGTTCGGCCTCTTCTTCCGGCGGGAAGTCGTCGGGCTTGATGAGGGGCGCGGAAGCATCAGTGTTGGCCGAAAGATAGCCGTCCGCTTCCAGCCGAGCGAACAATTCTTTTTTGAGTTGAGCGTATTTTTCGCGGAAACCAGCTTTGGTAATCTCGTCCGACCACATAATATAAGCATCTTCGTTATTGTCGGTATAATATTTCTTGCGAACGCCCGCTTCCTTGAAGGTATATTTCTGATACAAATTTTGGGCAACTGTATTTGATACCCGCACCTCAAGGGTCAGCCAGCTTGCCCCAAGTTGCATCGCCACATCAATCAGGCCGACCAGCAAGAATTCACCAATCCCCTTGCCCCGGTACTGCGGGCTAACCCCCAGCGTCGTAATATGGGCCTCATCCAGCATCAGCCAGATACCGCCATAGCCGATAATCGGGTTTTCGTTGCGCTTATGCTCATTGCCCTCTTCATCCTTAAAGAAAAAGGGCAGCAAACTATGTAAAAGCCCACTTCTACGGCTAATACTACTCGGCTCAAGACCAGGCTTGAACAACATTTGTTTACTATTCAAATAATGACGGGCTACCAGATAGCGGGTAGATTTGGGATTTTTCAATTCACGCTTATAAGCACTGGGCGGCCAGGGCATCGTAAAGCAAGCCCGCTCAATTTCAACCACTTCGTCAATATCCTCTGACCGCATCGGTTCAATTGCAAAACCCATATTCACCCCTCTAGGTAAGTTGGAAGTGTGAAGTATGAAGTTGGGGATAAAAGAATTGCAACCAAGAACTCCGCCTTTTTACTTCACACTTCCGACTTGTCCCTTACTTCCGACCTTCTACTTTATACTTCCGACTTGTTAGGTACTGGTTGATGCAAATAAATTGGTTGCAAACTGGCGAGGTCGTCGCCCAAATCGCCACTTTCGAGACGTTGCCAACCCATCTCGGCCAAAATTCCGGCTCGACGCAAGACTAGCGCGGGCGGCAAAATAACCGCGTTCTTGCCCAATTTTTCCTCTAAAAGATTACGCTGCTCCGGCTTTAGTTCGCCACAGAAAAAGGTCAATTGGGTAATACGTTCGGCTAATTCATCGGCAGTTACATTGATAAACTCGCCGATTTGCTTGTAAATACCGTTCCTGACCCGGTAAAAGCCAACTCCCAGCCGACCCCGTCCGGCCTCGACAATGGCGCAAAGCTGCCCGTTCAGATGGGCCTGCTGGTAAGCGATAACCTCAAGGCAGCTAAAACCCAGTAGCGGGATACCCAGCGCAAGAGCCAACCCCTTAGCCGTACTGACTCCCACCCTTAACCCGTTAAACGAACCCGGCCCAAGTGCCACCGCTACCCCTGTCAGGCTCTCGGTGCTGGCTTGCTGCAAATCTAGCATCTTTTGGGCCATCGGCAAAAGGCTGGCGGTTTGGTCGCGATGGGATTGCCAGGTAGTTTCGGCCAAAATCCCACTTTCGTTATAAAAGGCAAGACTGGCTATCGCGGTGGAAGTATCCAAAGCAACTAACATCTTATATCAAGCTCCAAAAGCATTCTTTTTGTATTCACCAACCAAAGCCACGTATCGCGCCCCCGTCGGCTCTAACCGAATCGCCCGCTTGCTCTCGTGTACATAACTCAGTTTGATGCGTAAAAACTCGGCGGGCAAAACCTCGCTAATCCGCTCCGGCCACTCGATAAGCGTTACCCCATCCCCGTAAATGTACTCTTCCAGCCCAAAATCAAGTGCCTCGCGCCCACTTTCCAGACGATAACAATCCATATGATAAATTGGCAAACGTCCCTGATATTCGTTCACCAGCGTAAAAGTAGGTGAGTTGACATAACCTTCCACTTCCAAACCTTGCGCCACCCCTTTGGTAAAAGTAGTTTTGCCCGCCCCCAAATCGCCTTCCAAAAGGATAATGTCACCCGGCTTTAGTAGGCGGCCCAAAACCGTCCCGGCCTTTTGGGTCTGCGAGGCGGCATGACTTACAAAATCTACAATGTTACTCCGCGTACTATCCATAAGAAGTTGTTAGTTGTTAGTTGTTAGTTATTAGTTGTTAGAACAGAAGTTGCGAGTTGTCGGGTTTGGCGGTAAACTCCCGGCCTTAAAAGGCCGGGCTGATAACAGGAAGACTTGGCTAAAGCCGCGACGGGTCAAGCTAAATCTGGCTCTACCCCATTTCAGCCCTTTAGGGCCGTCTTCTTGTCATCAGCCCGGACATTCCAGGTCCGGGAGATTACTCCTATCTACTATCTACCAATCCAACCTTATGCTCAACTCAAAACTCCCTAAACCCGACCTTTGCCTTTGCATTTGGGGCAGATGCCTTCCACCCGATGCCAGCCACCGGGAGCGTTCGGGTCGGGCCATTTCTCGTTGACCTCGCCTGTGCCACTGCACCGGGTACAGATGTTGCGGCCCTTCGCGTTTGAGCGGCCCGAAACCACGAAGAAAACCAGCACCGCTACACCCATCATTACAATAAAAATTATACTTGTGTCCATGATAAATCTCAAATTTCCTGATAAATTTCTAAGGTTCGTCGGGCCGTTTCTTCCCAGCTAAACTTTCGTGCCTGAACTATTCCCAATTCGCGCCGGATACTACGCTCGGTTGAGCTAGTCAACAACTGAGCCAGAGCCGCACTCAAGCCAATCTCGTCCTGTGGCCCAACCGTCAGGCCCGCTGCCCCCACTACTTCGGGCAAACTGCTGGTATTACTGGTAATAACCGGGCAACCACAGGCCATTGCTTCCAGAGGCGGCAAACCGAACCCTTCGTAAACACTGGGGTAGACAAAACATTCGGCACTATTATACCATAAGGGTAATTCTTCCTCATTTACATAGCCGGGAAAATGAGTAATTGCCTCAAGGTCGAGTTCGCGCACCAGCCGAAAAATCTCCTCATACATCCAGCCCTTTGCCCCTCCCAAAATTAGTTCCACCCCTTCCACTGCCTGTGGCTGCTCTTTTTTCAGGCGGGCAAAACCCTTGAGCAAAAGTGGAATATTCTTGCGCGGCTCAAGCGTTCCCATATACAATACAAAGCGGGCGGGTAAATTCTTCTCCCGCCGGAATTGCTCAATTTGAACCGGCTCTAGCGGCTGAAAGCGGGCATCCACCCCAAGCGGGATAGCCGTCACCTTTTCGGGCTTCACCCCCAGTAGTTCGATAATTTCCTGCCTGCCACTTTCGGCATCGGTGATAATATGGGCGGCGCGATGGGCCGAAAAATTGGTCATCGTTTGCAAGTAGCGGCGTTTGGCGGTGCGGTAGCGTTCGGGGTAGCGCATAAACCCTAAATCGTGGATAGTAACAATCGTGCGGCAAGGCGCGGCCAGTGGCACAACATTCACCGGGCAATGCAAAATACTTAGCTTATCACGAAGTAGTAAAGCCGGAGCAAGTCCCTGCTCCCAGCTAATCCGCACAGGCGGCTTAACCGTTGGCAAACGGCTTTCCCGAATATGAAAGTTAGGGGCGGCGGCAAAAGTAGCCGGACGCGGAGCGTTGCTGATATAGATATAATAATCGTTAATTGTATCGAGCCGGGCCAAATTATTGATTAGCAACTCGGTGTACTTGCTAACCCCGGCTTGCCGGTAGCTTTTGCTAAAGGCCACCAGATGAGCATTTATTCCTATTCGCATCAGGCGATATTTCTCCAGTTTCTTTTTTGTATACTGAATATTATCACGCCAGCCCGGAAAAAGAAAACTTTGCTATTTTCTGTGCTAAAATTTGGGTGAAGGTCAGGAACGGGGAAAGAAAGTTCAAGAGAGCTGAGGGGTGGATTATTATGACGCAGACAGCGGGTACGCTTGCCTGTCCCCATATTTTGCGGCAGGACGAATCGGTACATTACTGCTCGTATATTGGTGTGCCAAATCTGGAACAATTGCTGGATGGCGAAGAAAACCGTCAGCGATTGATGCTACGGGCTGCTTTGATGACCTCGGAATTGTGGTTCAAAATCATGCGCCTGGATGCTGAAAAGCTCTTGACCAATATACTGCAACTGGACGAAGGCGCGGCCAACGATTTAGCTCCACTTTGGGAAGGGTTAAAACTGGCCCGGCGCGGAGTCGCTTTGGGTCGCTTGCTCAACCAGCAAAATTCTATTCTGGATAGCGAATTAAACGGCAAGGAAAGCGAGCTTGGCTCAAAAGTTGAAGAAAACCCTTCCGGGCAAATGGTACAGGTAATCGATGATTTGGACGCAATTTTACGGGCTAGAACAGGCCGCTATCGGGCTAATTTGAACGAAGCCGACGCGCAAGAGTATGAGATGCTGGCAACCCGGCTAGAGCAGGATTTGCGGGAATGGCGGATGTTGCTAACCCGTGTCCGGCGCGATTTAATTTCCCATATTTATTTGCCGGGCGGGGTTTCCTACGAACGCTTTACCCACCTGAAGAGCCTTTTGCCGCTTTCTGACCGCAGCCGGGTTTCTGATTGGCACGACGAAACTATGTTTATCGTGGTTCATCAGGCTACCGAACTTTGGTTTAATGTAATTATTGCTGAACTAAAACGGTCTATTGAAATCTTGAAGGCCAGGCCGGAGCGGGTCTGGTCGGCAGCCGAAGCTATGCGACGGGTTGCCACCTTGCAAGCTTTGCTGGCCCAGCAAATCCAATTACCCTTAACCATGTTTCCCAGCGATTTTTTGCAATTTCGGGATGAATTGGGCGAATCAAGCGGGCTGGAATCTTACCAATTCCGCGAACTGGAGCTTTTGGGCGGACTAAAAGATGAGGTACATATCCATCGCATGAAGGTTTTGGGCCATAACGCTACCCTGTACATTGAACGTTTGCAGCACGTGGGCGAGGGGCGCAATCTGGCCGATGTTTTCCGCGATTACTTGCAATTTCGGGGTATCACCAATAGCACCCAAATCGAGCAAATTGCCGAAGATTTGCGCCCACTCTACCAGATGACCAGCGCACAGCATAACCCCTATTTAGATGTGATTGCCCTCGCCGAAGAATTGGTTCAGTTTGAGCGCAATTTGCGGCTCTGGCGTGATGCTCACGTCGGTATGGTCTCGCAAATGATAGGCACAAAGGCCGGTACGGGTGGGGCGGCGAGTTCGGGAGTAGCTTATCTGCGCGAAACTATGCGCTACCCCGCCTTATTTCCCGAACTCTGGCTGGTACGTACCCTCTTAAAGAAATAGCCGTTAATTCTCGGTACGGTGGAATTCTTCGGCGGCGGCAACCTGATATTTTTCACCAATCGCGGCTGACCATTTGCGTACCATCGGCTCGATATTGGCAAAGTTGCCCGAAGTTTGGCTGGTATGAGCGCGAAGGGCCTCGATTTTCTGGTCAACCGTTGCCGAAATATCCACCCAAAAATTAGCGGTTGGCGCACCCATAATAAAGATTTCGCGAACCCGGTGCGGCAACAACCCTTCTTCCAGCAATTCGGGGAAATCCCAGGGGTTTTGGGAAGCCGGGTAAATCGCTGTAATCGCCGCCTGTCCCGCCGCCAGATGGTCAGGATGATAGCGCGGAATCGCCATCACAGGTGTCCATGAACGGTCAGGCGATTGACAAACTACCCGGGTTGGGCGATATTTGCGGAACATCCGCACAATATCACGGCGCAAATCTATCGAAGGGGTAAGCTGGCCGTCCGGGTAATCCAGAAATATTATATCCTTGAGGCCCAGCACTGCCCCCGCCGCCTTCTGCTCGGCTTTGCGGGTTTCTGCTACTTTTTGCCGGGCCTCCAGACTAACGTCGGTAGCCTCGTCCGGGCCACCGCCCGAACCGTCAGCGCAAATCACATAATGAACTTCCCAACCCTCTTTCACCCAGGTTGCTATCGTTCCGGCGCAACCAAACTCGGCATCATCAGGATGGGCTATAACCACCATTGCCACTTTATTCAGAGCCTGTTCGCTCACAGTATGTCCTTTCAGCTAATTTCAGGTTTCAGGTTTCAGATTTCTCTATGTCCTTTATGGTGAAAAGGTTTCTATAGATAATCAGATAATGATTTAGAAAAGCGTTTAACGTTCAATCGCCCTGAAATGAATTTCGGGCTAAGAGACCGCAAGTTGGTTGAAACCAACTCTAACACCTGTGTCTTTATTTAAACAGAATTTATCCGAAGAGGTCTATTGGTGGAGCAATATCCTACAAGCATTACCATTTCATTTCCCTGTAGGATGCTGCTCCGCCAGTTGACTTTTGCCCGACCTCGATTGAGATAATTCTCAGTTGGTTTTAACCAACTTCCTATTACTTAGCCCAAAATTCATTTCAGGGTAAGATTAGCACTAATCTAACAATCCCACTTCTTTTTCTCATTATCTATAGTTCTTCTAACAACTAACAACCAACAACTAACAACTTCTTTATCACTGCTCTGGCTGGGCAGGTTCTTCGGCGTTTCCTTCCAAAACGGCCCGCAGAGCGCGTCGCCAAACTCGGCCATCGGGCAAGCGCGGCAAATCCGGCCCACTCTCGTACAAAAGAATACGTACCGGGCAAGCATAGGGTGGCAGATTTTGGCGGCAATGCAGTTGCAAGGCCGCCTCGGTTATCCCGGTTGCGTTCTCAATTAGCGTAATAAAGGACATAATTTGCTTACCGCCGTAGCCATCATCTGCCGGAAGCGCGGCGGCTTCCCGCACACCCTGATAATTTAGCAAAACTTGCTCGATTTGCTGCATTGCCACCGGGCGACCTTGCACTACCACCATATCTTCCTTGCGCTCGAACATATATAAATTGCCGTCTGGCCCGGCCTGTCCCATATCGCCAGTGTAAAAGAGGCCATCTGGCGGCGGGGTCGGGGTAGCGGGGTTGGCTGGATTAAAATAGCCAAGCATTAAATTCGGGCCTTGCGCGGCGATTTCACCGCCCTGGTTTGGTGGCAAAAATTCGCCCTGTCGGTTCACTGCCCCCGCCTCGACCACTCCTAGCGGGTAGCCAATGCTTTTAGGGGCAATACGCGGCCCTGCCGCCGTACACGATATTACCGGGCCAGCTTCTACCGCGCCATAAGCATTGTAAATCGGTAAATTAGTCCGCTTGTAAAAATTCTGAAATACTTCGTCCGAGAGAGGCGCACCGTAGGAAAAGGCATATTTGAGGCTGGTTAAATTGAAAAGGCCCGGCTCAAAGCGGCTCGATTTGATAATCGCCTCATAAATTGCGGGCGACCCGAAAATAAGGCTACATTTATGCCGCTCGATTTGCTCAATTGCCGCATCCGGGTCAAAGCGTTCCATTAATACCGCCGTTCCGCCTGATTTCAGCATCAGGTTCAGGCCAGTATTCAGGCTAAAAAGATTGGTCAAAGGCAGGGGCAGCAAAGCCACTTCTGAATCTTCAGTAGCTACCAGCAAGTTGGAAATGGGGTCAGTTCGGGTTGGTTCGTGCAAGCTGACTTGCTCCATATCGGCGAATTGTTCGCAGTTCGCCAGTAAATTAAAATGACTGAGTAAACTCGGCTTGGGTGCGCCACTTGCTCCGGCACTAAAAGCGATAAGAGCCGGGTCGCGCCCTTCCAATCCGTAAACTGGGTTAGAGGCACTTTGCAAATCTCCTGCGACTTCTTCCCAGCTAATCGTACCGGGCGGTTGCGTAGCGGCGTTGGCGGCATTAATCACGATTGTCCATTCCAAGTCGGGCAATTGCGTTCGTACTTCGCGAATACGCGGCCAAAGCGGGGCAATGGTTAGCACGCCCTTAACACCCGCCGTCGCCAGCAAATACTGTAAATCCGGCCCGCGCCAGTGAATATTAATCGGTACGGCAATCGCGCCCAGCCGCATCAGGCCATAATAAGCTTGCACGAATTGGGGCAGATTATGGGTGTAAAGGGCCACTCTATCGCCCCTCCGTACTCCCAACCGTTGCAGCCCCGCCGCCGCCGTGTCAATCATACCGTCCAGCGCAAGATAAGACAATTCCTGCTCGCGCCAGATAAGTGCCGGACGCGAAGGATAGATAGTTAGCCCCTGTCGTACCAGTTCCCCTAAAAGTAGTTCCTGTTCCATCTACATGACCTTTCTCTATCCGTCTTTCTGTAGGATACTGCTCCGTCAGTGGATGTTTGGTTAAAATCTATTGGCGGAGCAATATCCTACAGGGATTATTCCTTATCAAAATCTATTGGCGGAGCAATATCCTACAAGGCTACAGGTATCCTGTGGGATGTGGCTCTGCCCATTGACTTTACCCAAACCAAAATCTATTGGCGGAGCAATATCCTACTGGCATTAGCCCTAACTCAGCACTCAAAACTCAGCACTCAAAACTTCCTCAATGCTTGCCAGTGGAGCGGCAAACTTTGGCGCATATGATAGTCGGCGGTCTGCCAATTGTGACGGCCCTGCTCGATAACGGCGGGCAAGCGGTTCTGAATTCCTTTCGCTGCTAAAGCTTCTAGCAAATGTCGCGCCCGGTAAAAGTTTGAATCGGTGGGTTCGGCGGCTTCTGGCCCACTTTGCACCATCCAGTATAGCCGCCCAAGCTCAGTTTTGTTGCCACGAATAATTAAATTGGCCGGATTATTGGCCGCGCCATATTGGTAATCACGCGGTAAGCCGAAATGCGGGTTAAATAAAGGAGCTTTGAACACCTGGTCATCCCGCCGGATATTGCGCCCGTCTTTGGTAGCATAAAAGAAAGTGCCGTCGTAAGCCCCCGCCGAACTGAACAAACGGGGATAATGCGCCGCAATCTTCATAGCAGTTAGGCCACCAAGCGAAAACCCGTCTACTCCCCGGTGCGCTCCCTCCGGCAAAGCCCGGTAATGCCTCTCGACGTAGGGGATTAGCTCTTGCAAGAAATAATCTTCAAAGCGGCCCGTACCAATCCCTCGCGCCCCGTTTACCAGATGCGGATTTTTGAAATTAACCAGCAAACCGGGAACGGTATCTTCGTCGCTGGAAATACCGGGAAAAACCAGCAGCATCCGGCCAATTTCGCCTCTTTCATAGGCATCCATATAGGCATCAATCACGGTGCGATTTTCCCGCGAATGGTCTTCTTCCAGATTGACCCATTCCCGCTCGTGTCCCCGAAAAAGATACAGCACCGGGTAAAGTTCGCCCTGCTGCTCCGGCTCATCGTAATCAGGCGGGACAAACACATAAAAAGATTTAGGCACTTTCAAAATTTTGCTATTAAGGGTAACTCGTTCGACCCGCGAGTCTATTAGCGGGATTTTGACGACTTTATCTTGCCAGTTGGCAATATTGTCGTGGATAACTTTACCGTGAACGGCTACGGCCCGGCGATTGGGCAAGGAATTGCCACTGGCGGTAGTTTCGACGGTAAACCAGTTGCCCCGCGTATACTTGTATCTGAAATTAGTATTGCTTGGTAAAGAAATCGTGAGGCTGGCGTTATTGCCGTTGCGAGTCATCACATAGTTGGGATTATCGGGTTTCCAGCCCGCAAAATCGGCGGCAAGATATACCGGCTCGTCATTCGGCGTTTCGGAAGGTAGCGTGGCAATAAAAGTAAGCTCGGCCAACGCCGCCGGAACAAGTTTGGATTTAGAATTAGTATTAGTTGATTGCTGGTTCAAATTTTTGTACACGAAGCTAATAAAATTTACAAACTGCCCTGAAATTATAACATATTATAGCTACCTTATAGTCATAAGGAGGTGAACATTAGTTATTCGTAAGCCCGTATTTTGCCCTTAAAACCTGTTATTAACACTGTCATTATGAGCGACCTTGACCACTATCTTACCTTCAGCCAGATTTGAGCGAAGAATCTTCTGGATTAAGCCGGGTTTAGAAGTCAAAGCACTGCTCAGGGTAGAAGATTCTTCGCTTAAAGCCAGTTTTGGGAAACTTAGTGCTAATTGTCGCTCAGAATGATAGTTCAAAACCCGTTGTGAAAAAACTCAAGGGGTTTTGTTGCTGAAAAATAACATACACTCGTTACAACGAAGTCTTAACCCCAATACCCAAAGCTTGCGCCCGCCGGTAGAGATAAGCGGCTAAGGCTACATCCTGGGCGGCGTTGCCTACCGACTTAAAGAAAGTAACTTCTTCGGGGTTCAGCCCGGCCCGACCCGGCTTTGTACCATTAACGATTTCGCCCAGTTCAGCATAAATCTGGTTTTCGCTAATTTTCCCCTCCTGCAAAGGAATGAGAATATCGCCCGCCTCGCTCATGCAGCTTTCCCGTGAATCTACGATAATCCGCGCCCGCGCTACCGTTTCGCCCGGTACTTCGCGCATTTCGTGGGTATAAGAGCCAACCCCATTGATATGCGTTCCGGCTTCAAGGGCGGCATCAGGGAAAACCGGGTTACGGCTGGTGGTGGCAGTCGCGACTATCTCCGCCCCTGCCAAAGCTTGCGCCGCGTCTACCATCAAGCGAACGTTATAACCCGTTTCAATTTTCATTCTTTCGACAAAAGCGGCGGCTTTTTGAGCATCGCGGCTGCATACTCGCACTTCTTCGATAGTTCGCACCGCGCAAATCGCTTTTAGCTGGGTTTCGGCTTGCGCTCCTGCCCCGAACAGAGCCAAAATTTTGGCGGTAGGATTTGCTAATAACTTTGTGGCAATCCCGCTTGCTCCGCCCGTCCGCACCGCAGTAACGGCTGCTCCATCGAAAATCGCCAAAGGTCGCCCGGTTTCCTGGTCAAACAGCGTCACCAACCCATAAATCAGGGGCAAATTCTTGGGCGGGTTGCGATAAAACAAGCCTACCGTTTTAACTACCAACCCGTTGACCGCCACGTCACCCGTAATTTGACCTGGCATGAGCAGCAGCAGGGCTTCCTGTTCGGGCAATGGTACGGGAGTGCGAAGCGGCACAAAGGCCCGCCCTTCCGAAATCGCGGCAAACGCCCCGCCTACAATTTCAACCACTTCGGCCCAATCTACCGCCTGATGTATTTCCTCTTTAGAAAGTACCAGCATGGCTAACTCCAGTTGTCGGTAAAAGAGTTGTTAGTTGCGAGTTGCAAGTTGCGGGTTATGAACTGTGAAACCTATGTGTCTTCTGTGGTGAAAAGTTCCCACCGATGACTGACAACCGACAACCCTTCTAACTAGAAACTAGAAACTAATTCTGATACGCAAAAAGGGCCAAGACCTGAGAGGTTTGACCCTTAACGCCGATTTCATTCAGGAGCGCGGCGTTATTCGCTTTGCGCCGGAGTGAATTTCTTGTTGAATCTTTGCATCAAGCGGGCCTTGCGGCGGGCGGCCTGGTTTTTGTGAATAATACCTTTTCCAGCCGCTTTATCCAGTTTGCTAATCGCAATCCGAATTTGCTCCAGTGAAGCTTCCTGGTCGTTGCTGCTAACAGCCGTAACCGCGTTTTTTACATAAGTTTTGAGCGAGCTGCGAACCGGGCGATTGCGTTCGGTGCGCTTGGCATCTTTGCGAATTGATTTAATCGCTGACTTTATATTAGCCAACCTTAACTAACCTCCTAAACCTAAAAACCTTTTGCTTGTCTTTTGTTTTTCCAATTATTATCTTACAGAACCGTAATTATAACAGAGCCGAGGCTACTTGGCAAATTCGACAAGCTGGTTTTAGCCAATTATAATCTACCTTGCCAAAGCTGTATAAACCAAAGTAACTTTTACAAAATAAAGAAAGGTTTTTGAAATGCCCGCCAATTCTGAACTGGATATTGACCTTTACACTTATCATACTTTTGATAAGTTGAGCGAAGCTTTGAAAAAACTGGCCGCCGCTTACCCCAAACTGGCAAAGCTGGAATCTATTGGCAAAAGCTACGAGGGCCGAGATTTGTGGCTGATGACGCTTACAAACTTTGAAACCGGGCCAGATACCGACAAACCGGCCTACTGGATTGATAGCAATATTCACGCGGCGGAAGTTACCGGCTCTGCCGTCAGTCTTTATACCATCCATTATTTGCTGACCAATTACGGACGCGATGCGGAGGCCCAAACTGACTCAAATCTGGCTTTGGTCAATCGCTTGCTTGATACCCGCACTTTTTATATTATGCCGCGCCATACTCCCGACGGGGCAGAACGTGTTTTGACCTCGCCCCAGCGTTTGCGGAGCAGCACCCGACCTTACCCCCACGATGAAGATAAGGACGGCTTGCAAGGTGAGGATTTGGACGGCGACGGCGTGGTTCGTTTGATGCGGGTGGCTGACCCGAATGGGGATTGGAAAGCTGCCGAAGCCGATGCCCGGATTATGATTAAGCGCGGAATGGACGAGGAAGGCGGGCAATATTACCGAATTTACCGTGAGGGGCTGCTTCGCAACTTTGATGGCTACATTATCAAAGTGCCGTCCCCCAAAGAAGGTTTGGATTTGAACCGCAATTATGGCTTTGATTGGTCGCCCGAAAATGAACAGCTTGGGGCTGGCCCTTTCCCGCTTTCGGAGCCAGAAACCCACGCGGTTAGCACTTTTTGGTCGAAGCATACCAATATTTGCGGCTCGCAATCCTATCACACTTTTGCGGGGGTAATCTTGCGACCTTATAGCGGCAAACCTGATGAAGCTTTGCCAACTCACGATTTGGATGTTTACAAGCTGATGGGCGAACGCGGCACGTCTCAAACCGGCTACCCAATGTCCAGCATTTTTCATGGTTTCCGCTACGACCCCAAGACTTTTTTACATGGTGCATTTCTGGATTGGGCTTACGAACATTACGGCGTGTTTTCGCTCAGTACCGAACTATGGGATATTGTGAAATTGGCCGGAATCGAGGAGCGCAATTTTATAGAATTTAGCAGCAAAAAGCGCAAGCTGGAAGATGACCAGAAAATCTATAAATGGTTGACCGAAAACATCCCCAATGGCTTCAAGGAATGGACGGCTTTTGAACATCCCCAGCTTGGCCCGGTTGAGATTGGCGGTTGGGATTTTGTTTACACCTGGCAAAACCCGCCAGTTCAGTCGGAGTGGCTCAAGGATATTTGCTATAACAATGCCCTTTTCTCGTTTGCCTGTGCTGCTATTTCGCCCCGTTTAACTATGCCCGTTCTAAAAGTTGAGCCAGTCAGCCAAATTGAAAGCGAAGCAGGGCGGGCCGAAAAAGCAGTTTACAAAGTTACGGCCATAATCGAAAATAGCGGCTATTTGCCCACCTATGTAAGCAAGAAAGCTCAGGAACGCCGTTTTCTGAAACCGCTTTCGGTTGAGCTAATTTTGACCGAAGGGATAGATTTGCTTTCGGGCGAGAAAAAACTGGAACTAGGCCAACTCGAAGGCCGTAGCAATAAGCAAAACATTGGCCCTTTTCAACCCGGCTACAGCAGCGACTACCGCGCCAAAGCTGAATGGTTTGTTTCGGCCAATCCCGGCGCGGTAATTACCGTCGAAGCTTACTGCGAACGAGGCGGGCGCGTTCGCAGCGAACAGGCAATTTAAGCCTGAGCAAAGGCGGCTTGACAATTTCCCTGTGTCAATGGCAAAATGGGTGAAACAATAGATTAATTGAAAAATTAACCAACTCTTTAATTTTGACAGGAGAAATACCATCGCTACCCCGATAAAACCCGAAAATCTGTTACTTTCGGTTGTCATCCCGGTTTATAATGAGAAAACTACTATTCGTGAAATTGTGGAACGGGTACAGGCGGTACCCCTCAACAAGGAGATTTTGATTACTGACGACTGCTCTACCGATGGCACTCGTGATATTTTGAAACAAATGGAAGAAGAATTTGCCTCACAAAATGATGCTTCTAACCGTGTTAAATTCTTGTATCACGAGGTAAACAAAGGCAAGGGCGGAGCATTGCAGACCGGCTTTCAGCACATTTCGCCCGATTCTACCATTGTGATTGTTCAGGATGCCGATCTGGAGTACAATCCGCAAGATTACTGTGGGATTATCAAGCCAATTATGGAAGGGCGGGCTGACGTAGTGTTTGGTTCGCGCTTTTTAGGGCCGCACCGGGCCTTTTTGTTCTGGCATTACGTTGCCAACAAAATTCTGACCCTGATTACCAACATTCTTTACGATACGATTTTGACCGATATGGAAACCTGCTACAAGGCTTTCCGCTCCGAAATTATTCGGACTACCAAGCTAAGGGCGAGTCGTTTTGATTTTGAGCCGGAGATTACCGCCAAAATTCTAAAGAAAAAGTACAAAATCTACGAAGTGCCGATAGATTACAGTGGTCGAGATTATGAAGAAGGTAAGAAAATCGGTTTGCGCGATGCTTTTGAAGCCTTGTTTGCGTTAATTCGTTACCGATTTATGGATTAAGCAAAGTTTTGAATTTTGAAGCTTTAACTAGAATTTAGACAACTCAAAATTCAAGGCCCGGAATTCTGGCCTGACTACCACCTCAAGGCAGAGAGGGTAGTTAGGCTTTTTGCTACCTGAAAAGCTTTATGAGGATGAGAACAGGTTTAATATGATTGTAATGAAATTTGGCGGTACTTCGGTGGGGAGTGCCGAACGTTACCGGGCGGTGGCAAAACTGGTAGGCGGCTACAAAGAGAAGCAGCCAATCGTCGTCGTTAGCGCAATGTCTGGTACAACCGATTGGCTGCTGAACACTGCCCGTACTTTGGCTGAGCATGGACGACGTGCGCCCGAAACAATTTCTGCCGAGAAACTAATAGCCGAATTTCATGCCCGCTACCAAAAAGTAGTCGAGGATGCGATTGACTCGCCCGAAATTCGCAGCCGCACTTTTTCAATCGTCGCCGGACAGTTGCACCAATTGCTCCGTATGTTTACTGGTATCGAAATGCTGGGCGAAATTAGCCCGCGTTCGCTGGATGCCGTCGCCGCTTTTGGCGAAAAGCTTTCCAGCAAAATTGCGGCAGCCGCTCTGGAAGATGTCGGTTACAAAGCCGAAGCGGTTAGTGCCGAAGAATTAATTGTGACCGACGGTTATTTTAATCAGGCTACTCCTTTGATGGATTTGACTACCGCAAAAAGCCGCACCCGCTTACTACCTCTGCTCGAACAGGGAATTATCCCGGTAATTACCGGCTTTATTGGCGCAACTCAGGACGGCATCACTACTACGCTTGGTCGGGGTGGTAGCGATTACAGCGCGAGCATTATCGGGGCGGCTTTGGATAGTGAGGAGATTTGGATTTGGACAGATGTAGATGGGGTAATGAGTGCCGACCCGCGTCTGGTTCCTTCGGCCCGTTCTTTGCGACGGATTAGCTATGCCGAAGCCGGTGAACTCTCTCACTTTGGGGCAAAAGTTATTCACCCCATGACGGTTATGCCCGCCGTTGAGAAAAATATCCCACTTTACATAAAAAATACTTTTAACCCTGATTTTCCTGGCACACGCATAGACCGTTCTGACCAGGGGACAGAAGGGTTGGTGAAAGCGATTGCCAGCACTAAGGGTCTGGCCTTGCTTACTATTGCGGGGGGCAATTTATTAGCTTTGCCGGGAGTAGCAGCCCGCGTTTTTGCCTGTGTCGCTGCTAAAAACGTTAATGTTTATATGATTAGCCACGCCAGTAGCGGGCAAGATTTGTGCTTTGTAGTTGAGCGTAAGTCGGCTGAAACGCTGGTGGCGGCCTTGAAAAGTGAATTTGAGCGGGAACTTGGCCGCAACGATTTAGAATCTATTACGGCAGATACCGAAGTAACGATTATTGCGGTAGTGGGAGCCGGGATGCGGGGTACACCGGGGGTGGCCGGACGGCTTTTCAGTACACTTGGTCAAAAAAGCATTAACGTGATTGCTATCGCGCAAGGTTCAAGCGAGTTAAATATTAGCCTGATTGTAGCGGCGGCAGACGAAAAAGCGGCGGTACAAACTATTCATGACGAATTCCTGTCGCTAACCGGGCTAGGTCGCAGTATGCGCCATCGGGTCGCCGATGCCAGCGCAAAATAAGAATTTAGAGGAGAAAGAAACTGAGTAAGCAATATATTAATTGGTCAGACATCGAGCGAATGGTTGGGCGGCTGCTTACGCAATTGCCCACCGATTACGACAATATTTTGGTAATTACACGCGGCGGGATGGTTCCAGCCTGTTTGATTAGCGAAAAAACCAATATTCGTAATATTTTGGTGGCGGCAGTAATGTTTTATGATGGCGAAGTACGCCAGAGTGAGCCGATTTTCCTGCAATTTCCCCAAGATTCGCAAATTATGAACCAGCGCATTTTAGTGGTAGATGATGTTTGGGATACTGGCACAACTGTAATGGCGGTGCGCGAACGTTTGTTACGGGCCGGAGCAAAGCCGGATGTGGCCGTTTTGCATTTCAAGCCCCACAAAAGCCGTTTCCCCGCCGACCACAAGCCAGATTTTTTCGCCGAAGAGACGGATGCCTGGATTGTTTACCCCTGGGACCCGGAGCGGGAATTGCAGGGAAGCTAGGAAAGTTGCTAGAGAAGAAGTTGTTAGTTGTTAGAGGGAATGCAGGTCGGAGAAGTGCATGAAAGTTTGCGGGGTAGTGCTGGCGGCGGGGGCAGCGCGACGGTTTGGGCGGGCCAAGCAGTTGGAACGTTGGCCGGATGCGAATGGGCCAACGCTGGTCGAACGAGCGGTAAAACTGGCGGCAGCAAGCGGTGTGGCCGAAGTAATTTTGGTAACTGGTAATCAGGCTGAAAAAGTAGCGGCTTTATTTGCGGATAGCTCGGCTTACCCTGTGCCAATTCACCCGGTCTTCAATCTGCGCTGGGAAGAAGGGCAGGGTTTTTCGGTAGCAGCGGGGGTAAAGGCATTGCCAGTAGACTGCACTGCCGCCCTTTTCTTTCTTTCCGACCAGCCCCGCCTCCAACCTCATTCAGCGCAGGCTTTGCTAAAAGCTTTAATTGAGCTTGCCGCGCCCGAAAAAGCGATTCTTTTTCCAATTTTTGGGGGTAAGCGCGGCAACCCGGTTTTGTTTGGCAATTTCTATTTTGAAAAGTTGGCCCAACTTGAAGGGGATGTGGGCGGGCGGGCTATTGTCAAGGCTTATCCCGAAGCAATTCGTGAAGTTCCGGTTGATGACCCTGCTATCCTCGAAGATGTAGATACTCCCCAGGATTTAGCCAATCTGCAATAAAATTTTATCGGGATTGGAAATCCTTCCTACACGAAATTTTATCGGGATTGGAAATCCTTCCTACATAAAGCTAATTCCGCAGTATAAAAGCAAAAAACCCGACCAACACCGGGTTTTTGCTATCCTTAAAATTTAAGCCTCAAAACTTAGAGCGCGGTAACTACAGCCTGGTTAGAAGTTCTGTCCCAGCCAATCGCGTCCAGTTCACCATAACCGCCGACGTTCCAGTCTTTTTCGGGGTTAGTGATGGTCATACGGATGGCACTGGCCTGGACGTAGTAAGTACCTTCGCCAAACAAGCTACCGCCCGAAGAACCTACCAAAGGCAAACTAATCAAATTAGTACCGTAAGCCGGGGTTGGGCCGTAGCCGCCGGTGCTAACGTTGCTGTTACCGTTGAATACTTGCCAATTGCCGTTTTTGTCTTTGTATTCAACTTTGGTATGTTTGGCAACGGCGGAGAAGGTGGCGAAATACTGGATACCGTTGATAAACCGCAAGCCTGGCAAATTCTCGGTAATCTGAACTTCCTTCGGGACAGCGTCGGCCACCTGACTTGTCCAGGTGATACCATCGGCTAACTGATTGCCGTTAGAAGTAACAACAGCGTTATTACTTTTGGTAACTTTGACGCTGTAGCTTTGTGGTTTCAGGCGGCGTTCCGAGCCAAAACGGTTGGCAATACTATCTTGATTGCCACTGGCGCGGGTGCAGAACTGCAAATCCGAAATATAGCCAGTGTCATACAGGTAGGTGCTGTTGTCAAAAACCAGCCGGAAGAATTTGGCCTGTATTTCGCTGTTGAAGAAGGGGAAATACTTCATAGAGCCATACTTCAAGCTAACATTCGAGCCATTGCCGTACTGATTGACGGTGTCGTAAGTCCAAATATCGCCCCATTGTACGCCGTCCTGCGAATATTGGAAGTAGACGAAGGGCGATTTGGTCTGGTCGTGGGTAAAGACCTGGAAAGCGTCCAAAGCACGCGGGCTGCTGTATTCAACCTGGATGGCTACTGCACGGGGGTTGTTGGTTACGCTCCAAAAAGTACCTGCCGAGGTGCCATTGGTGGGCGAGAGTGGGTCTAGCAGCTTACTCAGGCCAGTATTCGGGTCGCTACCAGTAGGCTGACCGGGTAAATCAATCAGGCGGTAGGCGGTAAGTTTGCCGTTCACAGATTTTTCGGCGACGGTTGGGTTCAATTTTGGGTAGTAGCAGGTGTTGGCCGCACTAGCCGGAGTAGTAGTTTGGGTGAAGGCAACTCCTAGCAGCATCGCAAGCAAGCTCAAGACGATGAGCAATCCACTTTTCTTGGGCATCACTGTTAAATCCTTTGTGTATTGTATTGTTGTACTGTTTTCAAAACGTAGTAGTGTTTTGAAACGCTAACCCGAACATCACCGGGAAGTAATGTTCATACTTTAATATTAACTTTTTTTAAGAATAAGTCAATGATTTCTAAGCTATCTTATATGACATTTTCATGTTAGTTTGCTGACACATTTTCTTAACACATAACCCGGTAACGCTGGTTTTAAATCTTTTTCCTATTGCTACCGCCCATATAACGTGTTAATATTTTGGTCAAGTGTTCAACAATTAGAGTGTTAAAAGGCTCGAAATGAAAAAAGTGCTGGCTCTAACCAAAGATTTATTTTTTACGGGCAAAATCAAGGCGGCTTTGCAAAATCTGCCGGAGGATTGGCAGGGAACATTGGTACGCAACGCCCAGGATTTTCGGGCGCATTTGGCTGAGAATGATTTCGCGCTGGCAATTATAGATGTAACCGCGAAACAGGCCGAGCCGGAAGAACTTATCAGGGCGGCGCGGGCGGTAAATTTGCCGGTGCTGGCTTTTGGGGCGCATACCGAGCCGCAAAGTTTAAGGGCGGCGCGGGCGGCAGGGGCATACCGGGCCGTCCCCAACAGTATGCTAGTCACCAAGTTTGCGGCTTTGCTGGCTCAAGCCTTCGACCCGGCCAGCGCACCACCCCGCGATGCAGATGAGCCGGAATAGGGTTGTCGGTTGTCAGTTGTCGGTGAAAAAGTTGTTGGTTGTTAGTTGTTAGTTGTTAGAGACAACCAGAAACCAAAAACTAGAAACTTCTTCACCAACAACCGACAACCGACAACCGACAGTTAAGGAGTTCAACCCCAATGGCGATAGATTATGTGAAAAAGGGGCGGCTGGCTTATGTGACAATTAACCGCCCGGAAGCGATGAACGCGCTCGACCCGGCTCATTATGATGAGATGGTGCGGGTTTGGGCCGATTTTCGGGATGATGACGAGGTTTGGATTGCAATTTTGACCGGGGCGGGCGACAAATCTTTTTCGGCAGGAGCAGACCTGAAAACGCTTATTCCGCGCATGTCATCGCTGGCAAGGGCGGGCGAAGATGCCGGAAACTGGAACTTTGGCGGCATTACGCGCGGCTTTCAGACCTGGAAACCGATTATCGCGGCGGTAAACGGTTATGCGCTGGCGGGTGGTATGGAAATGGTGTTGGGCTGTGATTTGAGAATTGCCGCCGAAAACGCCAAATTCGGGACAGCTGAGGTTAAGTGGGGCATTATGTGCGGGGCAGGTGGTACACAACGCTTGCCGCGTGCTATCCCTATGGTAAAGGCAATGGAGATTTTGCTGACGGGCGAACCGATAGACGCGCAGGAGGCTTACCGACTGGGATTGGTGAATAAAGTTGTGCCACAGGCGCAATTAATGGAAGAAACCGAAAAGCTGGCAAATCTTTTGCTGGAACGTGGGCCACTGGCTTTGCGGGCTACCAAACAGGCGGTATTGCAGGGCTTAGACCGACCCTTAAACGA
>JBBQGP010000019.1:0-42724 GCA_038323095.1 Chloroflexia bacterium
ATTGGTGAATAAAGTTGTGCCACAGGCGCAATTAATGGAAGAAACCGAAAAGCTGGCAAATCTTTTGCTGGAACGTGGGCCACTGGCTTTGCGGGCTACCAAACAGGCGGTATTGCAGGGCTTAGACCGACCCTTAAACGATGGGCTGGATTTGGAACTGGAATTGTTTACCCAACTTGTCAAGACTGAGGACGCTATGGAAGGGCCGCGAGCTTTTGCCGAAAAACGTAAGCCTAATTTCAAGGGGAAATAATTGTCAAGAATCGTCATCGTCGGCGGCGGGCTGGCCGGATTAACTGCCGCATTACATTTGGCCGAACGGGGTTTGTGTCCTCTAGTGCTGGAAGCTGATGCAGAATTTGCGGGAGGACGAGTTAGTGGCAAACCTCCTGCCCGGCTGACTGACCAATACGGTAAGGAATGGGTTTTCCCGGCAGAGCATGGTATTCATGGGATTTGGCGGCAATACCATAATCTGAAAGGGATGCTGGCCCGCCACAAAATTTTGCCAAAATTGGTAGAGGCTGACCGTCAGGAGTGGATACACGGCGAGAAAAACCGGGTACGTCGGGCCGAAATGGGCCGCTTAACCCGCCGTTCGTTTTGGCCTGCTCCTTTTCACTATGGCATTTTGTTCTTTAGTCCAGCTTTTTTGCGAATGTTGCGCCCACGTGATATTTTGGGTATTCCGCAGGTACTTGCCAGCCTTTTGGTAGCGGTTTCGATTGACCCGATGGTTGAGAGCAACGCTATGGCAGGCCGCACTCTGGCCGATTTTTGCAAAGGTTGGTCGCCTTCCATGCGCTCGTTTATCGCGACGCTGGCCCGTAGCGGGCTTTCGGCTCATCCCGAAAATGTACCGCTTTCCGGCTTTATCGCTTTTATGCGTTTTTACACCGTTTTACGCCGGGATAGTCAGGCTTTTGAGTATTTCCCCGTCGATGCTGGTTCGTCCTTGATTGACCCGCTCATCCGGCGCATTCACAAATTGGGTGGTGCGGTCATTTTGGGACGAGCCGTTACTGAATTGCAAAGCCAGGATAGCGGTGGCTGGAAAATTCTATGGGAAGCCAGCCAAAATAAGGCTGCTACAGGCGAAATTGAAGCGGATTACGTGATTATGGCGGCGGACGCACCGGGAACAGGCCGTATCCTCAAAAATAGTCTACCTACCCGCGAAATTGCCAACAAACTACAGTGGCCGCAGGGTATACCGACGGCTATAATTCGCTTCTGGTTCTCGGATAAGCCCGATAAAAAGGCCGAGGCGGGCGTAGTTAGCGGGGATTTTATTCTGGATAATTTTTTCTGACTGCATCGTTTTCAGGATTTGTTCCGGCAATGGCAGGAAGTGACGGGCGGTAGCGTGGCCGAATCGCATATTTACGGCCCGGCGGAAGTGCTGGCCCAACCTGACGAAGCTTTAGTGGAACAGGCCGTTTCGGATATGGAAAGAATGTACCCCAAATTGCGCGGCAAGCTAATTCATACTACCTTCCAGCGCAATTCGGCCACTCATACCCTTTTTTCGCTTGGCTCAATTTCTGAACATTTGGGAGTACGCACCCCCTGGCCTGGCCTGTTTTGCTGCGGCGATTGGGTGCGCCATCGTACAGGCGCGTTATTTTTGGAACGGGCGACAGTCACAGGTATCGAAGCGGCAAACGCGGTGCTGGAAGCCAACAACTTGCCGACTTTCGCGCTTGTGCCGCACCAAAAGCCCGAACCACTGGCCCGCCTTTCCCAAATCTATTTACGCGGCATGGCAAATACTATTAAAGGATTGCGCGATGAGTGAAAATTCCCGAATCTTTTTTCCTGTGGCCGGGTCGCTGCTGGCGGGCGCAGCTTTGGGCGAGTTGGCGGGAGCTGCCTATGGCTTTGGCAAAGTAATTGAGGTACGATTTTTGAACCGCAGCCTGAACGATACCTATCTACTCGTGACGGAGCAGGGGCAGAAGTATATTTTGTGGGTGTACCGGGCTGGATTACGTTCTGAAGGCGAAATTGAATTTGAACTAACTTTGCTGCAACATCTGGCGGGTTACGGAGTGCGAGTTGCCCAACCTTTAACAGCACAGTCGGGGAAACTAATGCTGTCCCTCAACGCGCCGGAAGGAACGCGCTATGTTTCAGTGTTTGAGTTTGCCGAAGGTCGCCCGCCTTATGCTGACGAGAAAACGGGCTACGGTTGGGGCTGGACGCTGGCGGGGATTCATCAAATTTCGGATAGTTTTGTTAGTGAAAATTCCCGCCCAAAGTTCGCTTTGCCCTTTTTAATTGACCGCCCTTTGGAGCAAATCCGTTTTTTGTTTAAGCATCGCCCTTCAGATTGGGATTATCTGGCTCAGGTTGCAGGCAATCTTAAAGAGAAAATTGCTGCGCTGGATGACCTTGATTGGGGCATTTGCCACAACGACTACTATGAGAATAACATGCACCTGGCCGAAGATGGCAAGCTGACCGTGTTTGATTTTGATATGTGCGGGTTTGGCTGGCGCGGCTTTGATATTGCAACGGTTTGGCGGGATGTGTTGCTATCTCGTAAGCCTGACAAATTCTGGGAGGCTTTTCAAACCGGGTACAAGGTGGTACGACCTTTAAGGGCAAACGATTTGGAAGCCGCCAAAACTTTTATCTCTATCCGGCATTACTGGCTTTTGGGCTTGCATGCCAGTGATGTCCGGCAGGTTGGCACCGCCTGGATGAATGATGCTCATCTGGATTGGTGGATGAAGATTTTACGGGATTGGGAAAGCTAAAAGAGAGAAGAGGCGAAATGACACAGCGAGTGCTGGTGATGGGGGCGACGGGCTATACCGGGCGACTAATTGTAGCCGAGTTGCAGCGCAAGCAAATTCCTTTTGGGGTAGCCGGACGCAGTAAAGAACGGCTCGAAGCTTTGCGGCGCGAGTTTGGGCTAGACGAGGAAGTGCCGTCAGTAGTGGCCGATGCGCTGCAACCCACCACCGTTCGGGCTATGTTCAAGCACGATGTTGGGGTTTTGATAAATTGTGCCGGGCCGTTTACCCGTTTGGGTGAGCCGGTAGTTCGCGAAGCTCTGGAACATGAGGCGCATTATTTGGACATTACCGGGGAGCAAAACTACATTGCGCGGGTAATCCAGAATTGCCAGATTTTAGCTCTGGCGAAAAAGCGGGTGGCCGTCCCCGGTTGTGGCTTTGAATACGCCATCAGTAATTGGTGTGCCGGACTTGCCGCCCGTGAACTTGAGCCGCTTGATAAAATCGAGACGGCCACCATAGCGCGGGCGATGGGGACAAGTCAGGGAACAAAACGTTCTCTTTTTACTGCGCTCGGTTCGTATGGGATTGGCTGGGAAAATGGCAAAAAAGTGATTCGAGCCACCGGGTCACGCCGCCGCCAATTCAAGTTTCCGCCCCCTTTCGGCAAACAAACTGCCGTCTGGACTCCTTTTAGCGAAACGCTAACTTTGCCCCGTCACATCCAGGTGCAGCAGGTGGATTCGTATTTTGCCCTACCTGCCCCGCTTGCTTTAGGAGTTTGGGCCTTATCTCCTGTTCTGCCCGTACTTAGTAGCGGGCTTGGGCTGGTGCTGGACAAGCTTATTGATAAGCAACCACGCGGCCCGGAGGAAGCCCAGCGCAAGGCAGCACGCTGGGCGGTTATTGCCGAGGCTTCCGGGCCAAAGGGACAACGCCGGGTTACTTTGCAAGGCCCGGATGTTTATGGCCTAACGGCGGTAATTACGGTTTGGGCGGCGGAGCAAATGCTTTCGCCCGGCTACGACAAGGCGGGCGTACTTGGCCCGGCCCACGCCTTCGATTCGGTTCAAGCCGTCGATTACCTGAAAAATTTCGGCGTAGAAGTTATAGTCTGATAGTTTTATATTAGTCAGGAAAGGTACTTTACTATGGCAGAGTCGCTAAAGGGCAAAGTAACGTTAATATCGGGCGCGGCCAGTGGAATCGGGCGGGCTTGCGCGGTACGTTTTGCGAACGAAGGGGCAATTGTAATCGTGGCCGACTTTAACGAGGCGGGCGGGAACGAAACTGTTAATTTAATCAAACAATCCAACGGACAGAGCGAATTTATCCGGGTAGATGTAAGCGATAGTGCTTCCAATGCGGCTATGTTCCAAACCGTGATGGAGCGCTATGGCGGGCTGGACGTTTTGATGAACAACGCCGGAATTGCGGTTGGCGGCGGTACAGGCATTGTGGATACCCCCGAAGAAAGCTTTGACCGTATTGTGGCGGTGGATTTGCGCGGGGTTTTTCTGGGTATAAAGTATGGCGTTCCCTTGCTGCTGGCAAAAGGGGGCGGGCGCATTATTAACACTGCTTCGGTGGCCGGATTGGTCGGTTATCCCGGCAATTGCGCCTATGCCGCCGCCAAAGCCGGAGTAATCAGCCTCACCAAAACTGCGGCTCTGGAATACGCCAAATCCAATATTGTAGTCAATTGCATTTGCCCGGCTTACGTCGACACGCCCATCCTAAATTCTACCAGAGACAAATTAGACGATGAAGAAATTAAAAAGCTGTTAAAGCGGCGTGTCCCGGTTGGGCGGGTCGGCACGCCTGACGAAATCGCTCAAACCGCTTTTTATCTGGCAACCGGGCCAACTTTCCTGACGGGTAGCGCAATTGTAATCGATGGCGGCATTACCGCGATGTAATTTGGCTTTCTGACCCGCTTCGTCAAAAATGGTCTGGAAGAAACGAATAAAACTTATTTCGGTAAGCGGGATTGTTGTAGGATATTGCTCCGCCAATAGATTTTTGACTGGCGGCTATTAAATAAGAAAGAAAGTGAGAAACAATGCAAATAACTACCCGCGATGTAGATTTGAGGGCGGATAATAGCCTGATGCGAACCTACGTCGCTGCTCCCCGCCAGCCCGGACGCTATCCTGGTATTTTGCTTTATTCCGAAATTTTCCAATTGACCGGGCCGATTGTGCGGGCCTGTCACCGTCTGGCGGGCTATGGTTTTGTGGTGGCTGCGCCGGAAATTTACCATCGTATTGAGCGACCCGGCACGGTCATGGCTTATGATGATATTGGGCGGATTTGGGGCAATGACGATGCTGCCCGCACTCAATCCGCCGAGTTTGATGCTGATTGTCAGGCCGTTTTAGAATGGTTGAACAAGCAGGAAAATGTTTCGCCGGGCCAATTGGGGGCAATGGGTTTTTGTATTGGTGGGCATCTAGCTTTCCGGGCGGCCCTGCAATCCGAAATCAAAGCGGCGGTCTGCTGTTACCCTACTAACTTGCATGACGGGCATATTGGCGGTGGGCCTGCCGATGCTGGTACTTTGCAAAGAGCCGGAGAAATCGAGGGCGAAATTTTGGTAGTTTTCGGGGAAGGCGACCCCCATATTCCCGAAGCAGGCCGCCGCAAAATCGCCGAACAGCTTAAATCCAGCGGGGCAAAGCATCGTATCCTGAGTTATCCCGGTGAACACGCTTTTATGCGCGATGAAGGCCCACGCTTCGATTCTGAATCCAGCGACGCGGTTTATGCCGAAGCGATTGCCTTTTTCAAGCGAATTCTGGGCGGACAGTAGGCGCGGGCCTGTGCTAAAATAGGTATAGAAATCTTGAACAAGCCCAGCCGTAACGAGGGATAACGATTATGGGTATAGAAACTTCTGAGTTAAAAAACGAGGAAATCGAAGAAATGGCCGATGGGTTATCCGGCGTAATTGGTATGCGGCTGGGCCGTTTTCTGGATGAGTACGTCGAAATTCATAATTTGGGTTGGGTCTTTAATGCTGATACTGATTTTGAATTACCGGGTATCGGCAAACGCCGCCCTGACCTCGCTTTTTGCTCTTTTGCAACCTTGCCTGAACTACCGCGCACAGTTGTGCCTGTACCGCCGGATTTGGCGATTGAAATAACTTCCAGCCGGGACGAAATAGACAATAGCGATAAGAAGCTGAACGAGTACCGACGAATCGCCATTAAGCTGGTTTGGATTGTACGCCCGATTAGTCAAGTGGTCGAAGTTTACCGGGCTGATGGTAGTGCCGCCATCGTTACCGCTAACGAAGTTCTCAAAGGGGATGAGGTTATACCGGGTTTTGAGCTTTCCCTTAGCAAGCTTTTTGCTTTAGCCCGAAAGTCGGTTTAGTTATGTACAAAAGAAATTCACATTGCTCTTTTTGCGGTACGACTTACGATGAGAACCAGGTCTGGCCGCGCACCTGTGCCACTTGCCAGAAAACCACTTATCTAAATCCTTTGCCGGTGGCGGTAGTGCTTGCCCCGATTGACGCGGGTTTGCTGATGGTGCGGCGCGGGGTTGAGCCAAAAAAGGGAAAACTGGCTTTACCGGGTGGCTTTATTGGGCTAGGCGAAAGCTGGCAGGAAGCCGGAGTGCGCGAAGTTTTCGAGGAAACCGGGTTGCAACTTGAGGCAACTGAAATTCAGGATTTTAAGGTTTTGAGCGCACCCGATGGCACAGTTTTAATTTTTGGTTTAGCCCAACCCCGCGCCTCCCAAAACTTGCTGCCTTTCCAAACTTCGGATGAATCCCCCGAAATTCTGATAGTAAACTCGACACCTGATAATATGGCCTTCGACCTTCACGAGCAGGTCGTCAAAAAGTTTTTCAGTGGCAGCTAACGCACTAACCCGGGTCTTGCTGTACAATATTGTTCTGTTAGTAGACCGATAGTAGGCTAAATCATGAACTGGCAATGTCAGCTTCAGGTTAGCGAAAAACGGGACGCGAAAAACGGGATAGGGTTATAATAGAAGCTGGTTCTAGCGACTAGAACAGGACACGCATGGCGGAAGAAGCAAAGGCCCAATTAAAAGAAGGCGAAAAACCAAAGATTAGCCCTTCCCAGATTGGTTTGCTAATCGGCGGAATATTAAGCTTGCTGCTGGTAATAGCCTTGATAGGGCTGGTAATAGTTCAATTTGGGCCAAAAACCGTGCCTGAGCCAGATTGGAAAAATTATGCACCCCTGCTCAATCCTTATCCGGCGGCCTCGCTGGTTGCCAGCAATAGCGTTACTGACCCCAATTATAAACAAATTTGGAAAGTTTATGTTAGCAAAGACGATTTGAGCAAAATAAAATTATCTTATACCGACCAGTTTTTAGGTATTAATTATAAGCTGGATGAAACTAATACAGTTTTTCCGACAGATTATTTTCGAGCTGAAAGCAATAAATGTTATTACGTGCGCTACGGGCTGGATGTAAGCGGGCTGGACGAATTGCGCTTCGAGTTGCCCGAACTGGATACTGCCGCCCTGAAAAGCCGTTTTCCCGGTCAAACCCTGTTCGTAGTCCAGCAATTCGATACTGTTACCCGTGACCCGACTTGCTAGGGCTGTTGGTGAAGAAGTTGTTAGTTGTTAGTTGTTAGTTGTTAGAAAAGAAGTGGAATATAGGTTCTTTTGTGAAGCCTGTGTAGTGAAAAGTTTTGAGTTTTAAAATTCAGCCCAATATTTATAAAGAAATGAAAAGAGAAATTTATGCCTTTGGATAGATATATTAGACAAACTATTTTTCCCGGTATTGGCAAGGAAGGCCAGCAAAAGCTGCTGGCGGCTAAGGTTTTGATTGTAGGCTGTGGTGCGCTCGGTACGGCCTTATCCAATAATCTGGCGCGGGCGGGAATCGGACATCTTACGATTATAGACCGGGATTTTATCGAGCTAAACAATCTGCAACGCCAGATACTTTTTGATGAGGAAGATTTGCGCCAAAATCTGCCCAAAGCAATCGCGGCAGCTAATAAATTGCGCCTGATTAACTCTGAAATCGAAATTGTGCCATTGGTCGAAGATTTGAACTATGAAAATGTGGAAAAACTGGTGGCGGCGGCGGATGTTGTGCTGGACGGCACCGACAATTTTGAGACGCGCTATCTTCTGAACGATGTTTGTGTAAAATTGGGCAAACCCTGGATTTATAGCGGGGTGATTGCTTCGTATGGGGTTAGTAGTACGATTGTGCCGGGTGAAACGCCCTGTTACCGTTGCCTGTTCCCCGACCCGCCTCCGCCCGGCACGACCCCAACTTGCGATACGGGGGGGATTGTTGGCTCTATCGTCGGCACGATTGCCTCGATTGCGGCGGGCGAGGCTATTAAGCTAATCGTGGGAAAAGGCAAGCGTAATGCCGGGTTACTCAGCATCGATTTATGGCAAAATACTTTTGATAAATTGCCTATCGAAATGCCTTTGGCGGGCTGCCCCTGCTGTGATTTGCGTAATTTTGAGTTTTTGGAAACGGCGGGGGAACGCGGTACCCATATCGCTACCCTTTGCGGCAGGAACGCGGTGCAAGTAACGGTACGGCCTACCCCTGAAATTAGCCTGCTGGAATTGGGCGAACGCTTGCAAAAGGCGGGTGCTTCCAATTTTGATGGTAACGATTATTTATTACGCTTTGATTTGGATAATTACGAATGGACGGTTTTTTCGGATGCGCGGGCTATCATCAAAGGTACGGATGAGGAAAATACCGCCAAGACGCTTTACAGTCGTTATATTGGCGTTTAGAATTTAGCCCGCTTCTTACAGGACATTGCACCGTCAGTCGATAAAACCACGCCTTTTGGGAACAGGTTTTTAGTAAAAAAGAGAAAAAGCTCAACATGCGAATACTAATGCTGGCCCAGTTTTACCCGCCTTTTATCGGTGGCGAAGAACGCTTTGTCCACGATTTGAGCGTGGCTCTGGCCGAACGCGGCCACGATGTCGCGGTAGCGACCCTTTGGCACGAGGGTTTGCCCAAATTTGAAATAGAGGAAAAAGTTAAAATTTATCGGGTGCAAGGTACGATGCAGCGTGTTACCCGTTTGCATAGCGACCCGAAACGGCGACATTCTCCACCTTTCCCCGACCCGGAAACGGCTTTGGCCCTCAAGCAGTTGGTGGATGAGCTAAAGCCAGATATAGTCCACGCCTACAACTGGATTTCCTATTCTTATTTGCCCGTGAAGTTTTGGGGTAAAGCCAAATTTGTTCTGAGTTTATGTGACCATAGCCTGCCCTGCCCCAAAAAGAAATTGATTTACAAGGATAGCCCCTGCTCCGGCCCGTCGCTCCGCAAATGTCCCGGCTGCGCTATCGCCCACTACGGCAAAGTTACGGGAGCAGTTACCTTGACCTCACATTGGCTGATGAATCAAGCCGAAAAGCGGCTGGTCGATATGTTTTTGCCGGTCAGCCAATCGGTAGCCGAATTAAGCGGGCTGATAAAGGATAAGTTGCCTTATCGAGTTGTGCCAAATTTCGTAGCGGATAGCATTGGAATAAGCCAAAATCAGGATGCTTCGGATTATTTAAAGCTTTTGCCCGAAAAAGATTTTATTCTCTTTGTGGGAGCGTTTGGCCGCTATAAAGGGGTAGATGTGCTGCTAGAGGCTTACGCCGGAATGACTGACAAAAACGTACCACTGGTAATTATCGGCTACCAAACTTCGGAGTACCCGGTGCAAACCACTAATTTACCCGAAAATGTTTACGTTTTGAAAAACTGGCCGAATTATGCTGTAATCGAAGCCTGGCGGCGTTGCCTGATTGGGCTTGCTCCTTCGACCTGGGCCGAGCCTTTCGGGATTGTTGCCCTTGAAGCGATGGCAACCAGTCGCCCCTTGATTACCTCCCGAATGGGTGGCCTGCGCGATATTGTGGTCGATGGCGAAACTGGCTATTTAGTTGAGCCGAGTAACCCGGTGGCCCTGCGAGAAGCTATCGAAAAATTGTTAGCTAATTCTGCCCTGCGCGAGAGTATGGGTCAGGCCGCCCGCCAGCGCGTGAACCAGTTCAAAGCCAGCACTGTAGTACCACATTATGAAGCGGTTTATGCGGAACTCATGGGGGAAAAAGTAGTAGCGGTTTAGCCAATCATCCTACAGGAGAATTTTCTAATCCCGATTTCACTCTAGGCCGAATTTGTCGGTGTTAGTAATCCCCCCGCATCCAAGCTGTTACTTTGTATAAGGGGCGGCGTGGGTGTTGATATAGCAATCCGGTTCAACCGGGCAACCACTCAGGGGCAGCAGTACACTTATTTTTGTGCCGCTTGCTGCATTTTTGCTTTCCCCGATTAGCTGACTTTCAATCTGGACTTTGCCACCCAGCAAAGCGGCCCGTTCTTCAATATCGAAAAGCCCCAAATGCCCACCCTGATAAGCGGCCTGTTTTGCTTCTGCCGGACGAAAGCCGCAGCCATCATCGCTTACCGACAGGCGCACTGCCGCGCTATCAAGCTCATTGTCTACTCGTTCCAGCCTGATTTCTACCTGAGTCGCGGCGGCATGGCGAGTAATATTGGTCAAACATTCCTGAGTAATCCGAAAAAGACAGGTCTCAAGTTCAGGGGCAAGCCGTTCGCTATCCTCGAATCCTGTTATTTTTACGCTGGTTTTAATCCCGGCTCGCTCCGCCGCCGTCCGGCTTAACCAGCGCAAGGCGGGCAACAACCCCAAATCGTCCAGCATAGTCGGGCGCAAATCCAAAGCCAGCTTCCGCAATTCTTCCAGAGTACCCGCCGCCAATTGTTTCAAACCGTCAAACTTGACGTGCAGCATCTTGTCATCGGGGTCAACATCCTGCCGGGCCGATTCAAGACCCATAATCATAGCGGTAAGAGCCTGACTTGCTTCATCATGCAATTCGCGGGCAATCCGCTTGCGCTCGTTTTCCTGCGCGTTAATTACTCTGGCAGTCATTAGCTGCAACTGTCGCTGGTCTTCCTGAATAACTTTGGCGTTTTCTTCCAAACGGCTTAACATCTGGTTCAAGGCGGTAGTAAACTGGCGCACATCCGGGTCGGTGATGCGGCGCAAGGAAGCACGCGCATGGGAATTGCCCGTATGAATTTTATCCAGCACTTTTTGCAATTCATCAAAAGGCCGAAAAGCGAATTTTAGCAAGATTAAGTTTATCAGCCCGCTAAAAGTTACCGACGTACCAATAATAATACCAAAAGTAAAGGCATTAAATTGCCCGGCTTCGGCTAGTTGGGCAGTCAGGCAAGTGCCGATAATTGCTCCGGCCATAACGATAAACAAATTCGCCAGCAAGATTTTCTGGAATAAGGTCACATTAGCGGGACTAAAACGAGGTTGCCTTTGGCTTTCACCAAGATTGTAATGCGGCGGCATCGCCGTTTTTGCATAAGGCTTTGACATCTCCTGCATTGAGAGCTTCTCCCCGTTCTGGTTTTTAGGTGTTTTGAACCGATGTGGTAAGGCATCAAAATAATCGGACATTGCGCTGATGCTAACAGATGAATAATGCCCGCGTTTCGCTTTTACGTCGGTAGTTTTTACTACGGCTGAAATTTCGGGTATTTTACCAAATCGCCGCCTTGCCTTTGGTCGATTAGTTTCCAAACCAGTCCCGCCCTCTAGTTGCTTTATCTCTCAAAGCAGTTTTTTAGTTTCCTCAAAAGTTTGTACATCAATTCACATATTATAAATTGTAGCACGAATCAGACCAGTCTGTTAAGCTTTTGTCGAATTTTACCCGGTTTTACATCTACTCTTAATCAAAGCTTAAAGTGAAGGGTAACAGAAAATCTTTCACGTTCGCCACTAAGCTTGACTTTAATCAAGCCAACGTAGATAATGTAGCTTGGTGCTGATGCGCTCAGAAAAGGTCAACCGCTTCACAAACTCAACTATTTCGGCCCGCGCTGACAGCGTCCCAATCTGTAAGAGCCAGCTAAAGCTCTTTTAACTAAAGCAAAACACAAAAAAGAATAAAATTTTCAGGGGAGTGCAGTAGCGTTGACTAAACCGCTCGTGGCAATTGTAGGCCGACCCAATGTCGGTAAGTCCACTTTTTTTAACCGGGTAATTGGGCAAAGATTGGCGATTGTCGAAGATTTGCCAGGAACTACCCGTGACCGACTTTATGGCGACGGCGAATGGAATGGCCGTTATTTTACGTTGATTGATACCGGCGGGCTAGAGTTTGAAACCACCAAACAGGAAGAAAGCGAAACCGACGAAATTACCCGGCAAACCCGCAATCAGGCTCAGGCCGCTATCGAAGAAGCCGACGTGATTGTTTTTATGGTAGATGCCAAAACTGGCATCACCGCCAGTGACCGGGAAATCTCCGAAGTTTTGCGTAAAACCAAAAAACCTGTGCTGTTGGCGGCGAACCGGGCCGATAGCGAAGAACGCCGTCAGAATTCCGTCGAGTTTTACGAATTGGGTATAGGCGACCCTATCCCGATTTCGTCTTATCACGGCACAAATACAGGTGATTTGCTGGATGCCATCACCGAACAATTGCCCAACGACGGTCAGGAAGAAGACGATACCAATATTCGGATTGCCATTATTGGCCGTCCTAACGTTGGAAAAAGCCGCTTGTTAAATGCTATTCTGGGGCAGGAACGGGTAATCGTCTCGGACGTTCCCGGCACCACTCGCGACGCGATTGACACCCAGATTGTTTTGAACGAGCGAGAAATTACCCTGATTGATACGGCGGGTATCCGGCGGCGCGGCCATATTGACCAGGGTATCGAAAAATACAGCGTAATGCGAACCCTGCGAGCGATTAACCGCTCGAACGTAGTGCTGTTGGTAATTGATTCGAGCGAGGGCGTAACGGCTCAGGATGCCCATATCGCCGGGTACGCTTTGGAAGCTTCCAAAGGAATTGTACTGGTAGTCAACAAGTGGGATAAAGTCGAAAAAGATAGCAATACAATGCTAGAGTATACTGCCAAAATCCGGCAGGAACTCGATTTTCTTAGCTGGGTGCCAATGGTCTTTACTTCGGCCAAATTCGGCCAACGGGTAAATAAAGTGCTGGATTTGGCTTTGCAAGTTTCGGAAGAACGGCGGAAGCGCGTGGCTACCGCTATCCTGAATCGGGTCGTGCGCGAAGCTGTATCCGAACATAACCCGCCCACCAAGCCCGGCAAATGGCTAAAGATTTTATACGCGACTCAGGCCGATGTGGAGCCACCTACTTTTGTTTTCTCGGTCAATGACTCCAAACAGGTGCATTTTTCCTATGAACGCTATCTGGAAAACAGACTCCGTGAAAACTTTGGCTTCGAGGGAACTCCCATTCGTTTGGTGTTTCGTAGCCGCGACGAGGAGTAAAAACAATGAATTGGTTGACCCTGATTGCGCTGGCCTTGACAAGTTACTTAATGGGAGCCTTTCCAACCGGCGTAGTGCTTGGAAAGCTTTTCAAGGGAGTAGATGTCCGCAATTATGGCAGTGGCAAAACTGGGGCAACCAATTCACTCCGCGCTCTGGGCTGGCAAATCTCGGTAGCGGTTTTTTTGATAGACGCGCTCAAAGGAGCGGCCTCCGTGCTGTTAGCTCAGGCATTTTTCCCCGCCGAGTACCAACCCTGGGCGGTAGTAGTTACCGCGCTGGCCTGTATGCTCGGCCACGATTATTCCATTTTCATTAATTTTAGTGGCGGACGCGGGGCGGCTACCGGGCTGGGCGAAATTCTGGCAGTTTCCCCTTTGGCTCTCGTATTTATTGCCCTTTTTGGCGTTCCGGCGGTGCTGATAACCCGCTATATGTCGCTGGCCTCGCTGGTCGGTGCGGCTCTTTCCCCAATTGGTATCTTGATTGCGTCCCGCGTAACCAACCTGGATTGGCGTTACGTTTTCTTTTCGATTGTCTGTGGTGGCTTGATTATCATCAAACACGCTGATAATATCCAACGCTTGCTGAATGGTACTGAGCGCAAAATCGGCCAAAAGACCGAGCCTGCCGCCAAAAACTCTGCCCCTGCAAAAAAAACAAAGCCTGATAAAATAAATTTGTGACTTTCGCGCTTCCTTACAAAACTTCTGGGTCAGTCAGACCAGAATGAGAGGTATTTATGTCGATTCAAGACTTGAAAGATGTAAAAAATTTACCCGGCTATGCCGAGTTTTTAGAGTTTTTAAAGGAAGAAAAAGTGGCTGAAAGCGACCCGCATTCAAGTTTAATCCATTATTTAATAGAAGTTCTAAAATGGCTGTTTTGGCTTGAAAATTGGTACATCAATACCGATATGGGTATATTCAAGTCGGGTCTGCCAGGGGTTGCGCCAGATGTGGCCCTGTTTAAGGGATTGGTGCTAACCGAAGCGGAACGTAGCAATTTGAAAAGCTGGCTGATGCACCAGGAAAAACGCCCGCCTCCAACCGTCGTTTTTGAAATAGCCTCTGAATCTACCTGGCCGGAAGATGTTGAGCCAGACAAGAAGCCGTTGCGGTACAAGCAAATCGGGGTACGTGAATATTTCAGCTACGACCCGCATAACCCGCAGGTTTGGGCTGACCGTTCCCGTCGCTTGCGTGGCTGGCGTTTTAGTAATGAACAAAGAGGAGTAACCAGCCAGGAAATAGAGCCGGATGCACGCGGTTGGCTATGGAGCGAAGAATTGAATAGCTGGCTGGCGGCGGATGGCCCATCCTTGCGCTTGATTGATGCACAAGGGCAAACCCGGCTAACCGAGGCCGAAGCCGAACGTGCCGCCCGCCAACGAGCCGAGCAAGAAGCAATGCGGGCAACCTTGCAAACTGCCCAGACCGAGCAGAAGCTCACCCACGCCGAACAAGAGTTAATCCGGGCGGCTCAGGAGGCGAAGCAAGCCCGCCAGAGCGAAGCTAAATTACGGGCGTGGCTAATCGAGAAAGGTTTTGACCCGGACAACCTTAAATAAGGCAGTTGCACTTTATGGTATAATCTCCTTCACACGAAACGATGCTTGCTTCCAAAGCTGTTTTTGGTCGCGACCAGAGCGCATCCAGAAAATAGGCAGCGTGGGCAGATTTATAATATATGTGAGGTAGTTCCACCATGCCGAGCGACGATGAATACCCCCAAACGCCGGTAGAAAAAGACGAAGGCAAATTTCGGAAAGCGGCCAATCGTGACCGAAGCGGGCCGGAATTTGAAAAAGCTCGCGCTCATAACGAGCGGGCCAAAAAGTTTTATGAGAAAAATCAGCTAGTCGAGGCCGAAGCCGAAGTGCGGCAAGCTCTTGCCCTTGCCCCGGATTGGCCGGCTTTGCACGATAATTTAGGCACGATTTGCTCCGAGCAGGGTAAATTCGGTGAAGCTCTGATTCATTATGCTGAAGCTCTCAAGCTTGACCCGGAAAGCCCTACTGTACTCTACAACGTGGGCTATTTCTTGCTTCAAAACGGCCTTGATGCTTCCCGCTCCTTTTTAGAAAAGACCCTTGAACACGATGCGACTTACCCGGATGCCCGTCGCGCTTTAGGCGAGGTTTTCGTCGAAAAAGGTGAAACCAGCAAGGCGATTTCTTCTTTTGCGCGGGCTATTGAGCAAAACCCGCAGGATAGCCGTTCTCGCTTTCGGCTTTCCGATATTTTTTGGGAGCAGGGCGATTATCACGAATCGGCCCAGCAACTAAATTTGATTATTAAAATTGACCCCAACGACGCGGTAGCCTGGCACAACTTGGGACTAACCGCCATTATGCTGGATGATAAACCTCGCGCCAAAGAAACTCTGTTACGCGCCCTCGAACTTGACCCTAATTATTTGCTGGCTCATTACCATTTGGCCTGTTTTTACGCTGAAGGCTACCAACTCGAAGAAGCTTTTCACCATCTGAATATTGCCGCCTCCCTTGACCGCGAGGCAGTTCGGGAATGGGCCAGCACTGATGAAAAACTCGACCATTTGCGTAGCTCTCCCCGCTTCGAGCAAATTATCGAAACTGGCGAATAGTAAGCAAAAGGGCGAGATACATCTATCCCGCCCTTTTTACTCGTCAAAAGTCGCCAAATCCGTCTGTTTTCGGTTAGTTTCTAACTTCAATTAGCAATTATCACTATTTTTCCTGAAAAACTTTTATTAGCCGTTTTCTACTCGGTGTTTCGACAAGTTTATAGGCTGCTACTGAAATAATTACTGCTAATAAAAATACCAGAAAATAAATAGGGTAAACGCGGGCGAACCGGGCAACCAGATAATTTTTTACTGATTTTCGCCTGTTAGCATCGCTACTGTTCGTAATTCGCTCATAATAATTAAGAGTAATAACAAAACCGCTTAAAATAAAAAAGAGTTACTCTATTGAACCCCGAAAATAATTTGATTTGATGTTGTAATATTGAAAACAGGCTGGAACAGTGGTATACTCTTATTGTAGTATTAACAATAAGTAATGGATAAAAGTGTGATAGAATCTGAAACCAGCAATCAGGAAGCTAAAACCGCCGCGCTATCTTTAACAGTAGATGTGGTTATTTTTAGTTTGCGCCCGCGTGATAATTGGCCTTCGCCCGATGAGCCGCTTGAGGAAGAACTGCACGTTTTGCTTATCCGACGGGCCAAAGAGCCGTTCAAGGATAGCTGGGCTTTGCCGGGTGGTCGAGTGCATCCCGAAGAAAGTTTGGAGCAAGCCGCCAGCCGTCAACTAGCCGAAAAAACTTCACTTCGAGCGGCCTATCTGGAACAGCTTTATACTTTTGGACGGACTAGCCGCGACCCACGCGGGCGTAGCGTTTCAGTGGTATATTATGCATTGGTGCGAAGCGATAAACAGGAGATTGCGCCAGGGCCGGGGACGAGCGAGGCCCGTTGGTTTCCCGCCGATTACTTGCCCGGCCCACTCGCTTTTGACCATTCCGAAATTTTGAATTACGCTCTCTGGCGGCTACGCAACAAAATCAAGTATGCCAATATTGCCTATCAATTTTTGCCGCCAACTTTTACCCTTAGCCAGCTTCGAGCCGTTTATGAGGCAATCGTAGGCCGCAAGGAAGACCCCGGCAATTTCAAGCGTAAGGTAGAAACCAGTGGCGTGATTGTAAAAACCGAGGCGCGGGTCGAAGGTGGCCGCCATCGCCCGCCCAGCCTTTACCGGGTCAAGGAAACTTTGGGTTTGCCCGATTACTTGCAGCGCGGGCCATCTTCCTAAAGCTAAAGAAGTTTCAGGCAACGGCCAAAATTTTATATGATTATGAGATAAGAAGATAAACCAATTTGGTCAGGCTGTAATAAAACCCGTTCTAACCTGCAAAACTTAGGCTACACGCTGACGACGGGCAATTTTTGCCATAGTCGCCTCGACTACCAGTTCCAGGCCGCTCCCGCCTGCACCTTCGGCTTCTTTTACCACATAATAATCTGCTCCGGCATTATAAGCATCGGACATAGTACGCAGACCGTGTTCGGCACTATACATAATTACCGGGATAGAACGAGTGTCCGGCTCGGTTTTAAGCTTGCGGCAAACCTCTACCCCTTTTATGTCGGGCAAATTATAATCAAGAATAATCAAAGCTGGTTTGTTATCGGCATCTTTAGCCGAAATCAAGGCTTTTTGACCGTTTCCGGCAATAATTACCGAAAAACCTCTGGCTTCCAAACTCAAACGAATTTTTGCGGCTTGTGTGGGGCTATCTTCCACTAAAAGCAAAGTTCTGCTCATTATTACAACTCCTAGTCCCAGCCTTATATTTTTTAGAATGACGCGAATTACAACCCATGAACAACAGGCACAGGAGAATCTGGATTTATTACATCAGCTGTATTATAACTTAGCTCTGGCTTTGGAAACAAGACCAAAACCTAGCCCATCTGGGGTTTTTTACCTACGCTTTTGGTACTATTCCTTGACTAGCCTAACGGAGTGAAGGTACCGTATTGCCGGGAATAATAAATTAAGGGTTGGCCGGAGTAAGTCCGGGCTTCTTCCACTAACCCGACCACTATCGCGTGGTCGCCACTAATAAAAATTTGGCTGGTCAAACATTCGATATGGACAATCGCTTCGGCGATAAGCGGGACGCGCATAGTGGTGCTGGGTGCAAATTGGGTTTGGTCAACTTTGGATGAACCTTTGGTCGCCCACATATTTGCAACTTCGCCCTGTTGGTCGTTCAAAATGCTTACCCCAAAAGCCTGACTGGAAACCATTGAGGCATAGCAATCAGCGGTTTGCTGGATACAAAACATTACCAGAGGTGGATTAAACGAAAGCGTCACAAAAGAACTGGCGGTCAAACCTACCGCTTTATCACTGGTACGGTCATAGGCGGCAATAACAGTCACGCCTGCTGCGGTTGCCCGCCCGATTTGCTTGTAAACCTCGCCTGAAATTGGCATTTAGCTGCCCCCTTTTTATAGTTTTTAGCTTTGAATTGTAACAGTTCAGTTGTAGGAGGGATTTCCAATCCCGATAAGAAGACGGATTTGAGTAAAATCGGGATTAGAAATCCCTCCTACAAAACGGCTGGCTGAATAGTTACTTTGAATTTTCAGTTTTTTTGAAAAACAGTTAAGTTCTAAGAACGAAATATTTCGACAAAGCCATCCAGCAAGCAGGCTGAATCCGGCGTGATTTCCCGGATACCCCGTAAAGGCGGGCCGGATAGCTGGCCCTCGGCGTTGAGAGGGAAAGGTGAAGCTCTGCCTTTGTCCAGCAATTTCAAAGAATGGGCAACGGCTTCATCAATCGGTGGTTCAAAACTGTAAAGCGTAGACCATCCGGCAATTACGGCATCGGCGTTCGGGGTAAGCCCTTCGGTTTTAGGGTATTTAGCCTTTGCTTCTTCATAGCTCAAGACTTCTTCAACCTCGTACTTGGCGACCAGATGCAAACTACCTTTAATCACTGAAACCAGGTAGACCCAATCTTTAGGCTTGAGGCCCGCTTTTCTGAAATCTTTGTGTTCCAACCAATGTGGTGAGCAATGGTGCAATCTGTAGCGATTAGCCCGATATTCGGATTTAGGCCAATAATGCAAAAAGTAACGGCGGTTGGCTATAGTTTCCGGGTTTTCGGTGGGCAACGGCTTTATAAAAAAGCGCATTTCGATTACGCCGTAACGTTTGCTGGTAATCTTGAAGTTCGTCTTGCGATAAAGAGCCTGAGCCAAGCGATTAGTTGGGTCTACTGTCAATACCAGATAAGGCAAATTAGTTTTGCGACAATGTTCAATGGCTTTTTCGAGTAACTTTTGGCCTACTCCCTGCCTACGAGCCGTTACCGCTACTCCAATCCCCAACTCCCAGACCGCAGGTGCGCCGTGTCTGAAATCGTGATAAGGGCGTAAGGCAATTGCTCCTAATTTTTGCCCGGCCTCGTCGGTTGCCACAAAAACGGGATGATTGGTTTCGTGCCATTGCCCCCAGTAAGCCGACTGGCGAGCGCGTAATTCTCTGACTCCGCTATCCCTAATTAACACTGGCGAAAACTCGATAGCTTCCCACATCATTTCTTTGATAAAAGGCACATCCTCAATCGTCGCATCCCGCACTATAATCATAAGCAATTACCTGAATACTAAAAAAGCGAATATTAGCAAAAGCAAACCCAGTCCCAGCAAAATCAGGGCTATTTGGCGTTGAAGCTGCGCCCGCCGCAAGCTCTGGCCGTGTCGCAAATGGGCGGCAGTACCCTCGGTAAAGCGTCCGTTAATATCCTCTGATTCAAAGCCGCCCACCCGCTTTAGCCACCAGGCCCGCCGACAATAAACATAGGCCCCAATTTCGCTGGCCCGGATAACAGTTCGCTTTGGCATGGCTAATCCAGCCTTTTTCGGAAGAAAATCAAATTTGAGCCAAGCGGGTAATCGTCCAGCACCCCAACCGCCCGGTAATCAAATTTCGGGTAAAAATCGGGAGCTTGAAAGCTATGGGTATTCAGGTAAACTTGATGACAACCCCGCGCCACTGCTTCGGTTTCGGCGGCATCCAGCAAGCGTGTGCCATAGCCTTTGCTGCGCCATTCCTCTTTTACCCATAAATAGGCCACATAAAAGGTGCCACCCCAGCTAAAGCCGGAAAGTCCCGCCCCGATTTCGTTATTTTCATCGCGTACAAAAATCGCCAAATCCCGGTCATCCTCAAAGCCAGTAGCCTTGACATTAAACTCATAAACCTTGCGTTCCAAAAATTTCAGGTCGCGCTCGTCTGGCTCATCTTCAATGGTCAGCTCTTGTTGCTCCACATCATTATCCTTCTTTTTGTTTTAAACTAAACAATCAGGAAAACAGGTACGGTAAAGCTAAAAACTGAACCCCGGCCAAATTCACTTTCGGCCCAAATCTCGCCGCCGTGGGCCTGAACTACGTGCTTGGAAATTGCCAGTCCCAAACCTGTACCAGCCTCTGTCCCGGCGCGGGCTTTATCCACCTTGTAAAAACGCTCAAAAATCCGGCTCACTTCATCGGGCGGAATACCTACGCCGGTATCACACACCTGTACCAGCAATTTTTCGTCCTTGCTATCCGCATCCCGGTAACGAGAGACACCCATTGTAATGCAGCCGCCGACTGGCGTAAATTTAATAGCATTATGAATAAGATTAATTAACACTTGCATAATACGGTCAGGGTCAACCAAAGCGGGCGGGAAAAATTCCTCGCCACCGTTCGGCCCGCTAATTAAGCTTAGGCCGCGTCGCTCGGCCTGGGGGCGCAAGCGTTCTGCACTCTGCTCGACCAACTCACGTAAATCAATTGCTTTCAAGTTAAGTTTAATCTGGCCCGATTCTATCCGGCTAAGTTCCAGTAGTTCGCGTACCAATTGGGTCAGGCCGTCTATTTCAGTATCTATCCGGGTCAAAAAGTCGTGAGCCGCTATCGGGTCGTCTTCCAATACCGCTTGCAAAGTTTCGACCATTAACTTGACTGAAGCCAACGGAGTACGCAATTCGTGCGAAATATTGGCGACAAAATCGCGGCGTACCCGTTCGAGCCGGTGCAATTCGGTCAAATCCTGCAAGACTACCAACCCGGTACGAGTAACCGGCCCGATTTCGCCCTGCTCTTCCACCAGCGTAGTTTTGACCTGAAGTTGCAAACGATGCGGCCCAACTTCCAGCACTTTCACCCGTTCCTGTCCGTCCTGAAAAGTTTGGCGCAACTGGGCATTAACTTCGTGGTCGCGTACTACCTGCATAAGGGTACGGTTTTCTACCGCGATTTTATCAGAAAGGCCCAGCACCCGCCGGGCGGCTTGATTAAGGCCCATCACCATACCATCCGCATCGGTATTAATAATACCGTCGGTCATGTTTTCCAGCAAGGCGGCCATTGCGTTTCGCTCGGCGGTAACACGCTGAACTACTGCCCGCCATTCGGCGGTAATTTGGTTAATCGGTTCTAGCAAATCGTTGAGGTCGCGAAGTTCTCCGGCTACAAGGCCGCGTTCGAGGCTGGTAAGAGGATGTTGCTTTACATAAAGATTAAGCCTCTGCACCCGCAGAAGCGTTCGTCGACGATAATAATAAGAAGTGACCAGCACGGCAATGGTGGCAGCCAGTACCGCGCTAACAATCGGCAGAATAATGTCAAGCATAAATTACCTGTAGCAGTCCGGCCAAATTTCTGGCTTTAGCTAAAGGGAGTTGTCACTACTTTGCACTCCCCGCCCCCTGTGCCGCTACCTCGGCGTGCGTAGAATTATCCGGGTCAAACTTGTAGCCTACCCCGAAAACAGTATGAATGTAGTGCGGTTTGGAAGGGTCAACCTCGATTTTCTCGCGTAGCCAGCGAATATGTACATCTACAGTGCGGGTACCGCCGCTATAATCGTAATCCCAAACCCGTTCCAGCAACGTTTCACGGGTCAAAACTTGTCCCCGATGACGGGCCAAAAATGCCAGCAAATCAAATTCTTTCGGTTTTAGGGCAATTTGCTTTTCGCCCATATTTACAACGTGCTGGTTCAGATTTATTCGCAAATCCCCGGCTACAATTAGTTCCTGGGGCGGGGTAGCTGGTACAGGAGTTTGGGCTGGGGCAGCATTTGCCTGGCTTTGATGAGTTTGCAGCATTTCCATCCGCCGGAGCATGGCTCGCACTCGCGCAATTACTTCGCGCAAACTAAAAGGTTTGGTCATATAATCGTCTGCGCCGAGTTCCAGCCCCAAAATTTTGTCCACTTCTTCTTCACGAGCAGTCAGCATTAAAATCGGGACGGTAGAAAATTGGCGCAAGTTGCGGCAAACGTCCAAACCGTTCATACCGGGTAGCATCAGGTCAAGAATTACAAGGTCGGGCTTTTCCCGGCGGGCTACTTCGAGAGCCTGCCGCCCGTCGTTGCTAACGCTAACTTCGTAGCCTTCCCGGAGCAGATTGTATTTGAGCGTATCAGCAATATTAGTTTCATCGTCTACTATTAGTATTTTAGTCATAAATTAGGCCGAGTTCTTACTTCAAATAAAACTCGACCACTTTTCCTCCTCAGCTAAGTAAAACCTATGTCTCGTTGTTACAGAAGCCGCTTTGCCCCCGTAATCCTTACCTGATAAGCATTATACTATTTTAACTAAGCTTGGTGCAAACGTTTACAGTGTGCCTGCCAACCTGTCTTAATTTTAAATTCACCTAATAACAATTCTTTTATTCAAAATTATAAATCCGGCAGCAAACCCTGAGTGTAAGTAGCCGTGTAGTAACAAGCAAACAAATACATCAGCGACGGGCTGGTGTTGGAAACGAGCGTAGAACAAGAGCAAGAATTGTAAGGAGAGCAATTGTGAAACAAATCAGCAAATTGGCCGGGCTAGGTCTGGTACTGGGGCTATTGGTTAGCTCCTTCGCCTTTATTTTCAATAGCGAAGCTGCTCAAGCTCAGGCCGGACAGGGTCGGGTACGGGTTGCCCACATGTCGCCGGATGCTCCGGCAGTAGATATTTACGTTGATGGCAACAAAGCTTTGACCAATGTTCCTTTCAAAACGGTTAGCGATTACATTGCGCTTCCGGCGGGCGAACATCGCTTTGAAGTGCGTCCTACTGGCACTAACACCTCGGTAATTGATGCCAAAGCAACCCTGGCGGCGGGCAAGGATTACACCGTAGCCGCTATCAATGAAGTCGCCAAGATTGCCCCGCTAGTATTGGAAGATGACACGGCAGCCCCCGCTTCCGGCAAAGCCAAAGTTCGGGTAGTTCACGCTTCGCCCGATGCTCCGGCGGTAGATATTGCGGTCAAGGGTGGCCCGGTATTAGTTAGCAATTTGGCTTTTGGTAAAGCCAGTGATACTTTGGCGGTAGATGCCAACACCTACGATTTGGAAGTTCGGGCGGCTGGCACGACCACCGTTGCCTTGCCCTTGCCGGGCGTAAAACTGGACGCTGGCAAAATCTACACTGTATTTGCTTCCGGCAAGCTGGCTAACCTCGCCCCGGTAGTAACTGCGGTCAGCCCGGCAGCAGCAGCTCCGGCAGGCGGCGCGGCAGCAACTCCGGCGGCTTCTGCTCCGGCAGCAGCTCCGGCGGCTGGTATTGGTGGTGCGACTGAAAGCAACGGCTTTAACCTGGCTTTGGTACTGGTTGCCGCCTTTGCCCTCGTCGCGCTGGGTTTGGGTTCTTTCACGGTACTTCGCCGCTCAACTCGTAATAAATAAGAGTTTAGCTCGATAGTATAATGCTCCATCAATAGATTTTGGTTGAAAATCCACTGGTGTAGCATTGTTCCACCAAAATATTACTCTGGTGAGACTGGTTTTAGGGAGTGATGAGTGAGTATATTGACTTCCCTCATCGCTCCTTATTTTTAAAAAGATTTCTCGGACTTTCAGGACAGGAAGCAAGCTTTACTCAAAAATCGCTAAAGCCACACCTTCACAGTGAATTTCAACCGCTATAATTAAACAGATACTTTTTGAGAGCGGGTAGAGCGTTGTCCTGATAGCAAGGAAGAGAATGTGGAATTCAGGAAGAAGAACCAAATTGAGTTGGATAGCCGGGATTATCTAGCCCGGTCTGATGAACAATTAGCCGGACTGGTGGCTGAGGGGAATACCCAGGCTTTGGAAACTCTTTATGACCGCTATTCCCGTCAGGCTATTGGTTTGGCTTATCGAATTGTAGAGCAAGCGGAATTAGCCGAAGAGGTGGCTCAGGAAGCTTTCCTGCGCTTCTGGGAACGGCCTGACTTGTATCAGCCGGAACGGGGACGCTTTGCGGGCTGGCTATTGAGCGTGATACATCACCGGGCGGTAAACGAACGACGGCGTAGCTCTTTCAGGCTAAATGTTTCGGCAGACAAACCTTTTTCTGCCGACGGGGGCGATGAAGCAGATGAGCCACTTTTACTGAGCCGTTTGAGCGACAACGCTCCCGGCCCGGATGAGCAGGTTTTGGCGCAAGCCCAGCGCGAAGTCGTCCGGGATGCACTTGGACAATTGAGCTATCCGCAGCGACAAGTAATTGAACTGGCCTATTACAGTGGGCTAAATCAGAGCGAAATAGCGCAACAGTTGGGCGAGCCGCTCGGTACGGTAAAAACCCGGCTAAGGCTGGGGATGCAAAAGCTTCGTATTTTTTTGAACAAAAAGGAATTAGTCGAGCTGGTTTCGGAAAAAGACTAATTAGCAAAAAATAAAAGCAGAAAGACTATTCGCGGGCAGGGGTAGGGCAAACGTTGAACACTCAAGAGATGAAATGTAAACAAGTCGAACCCGAAATTGAAGCATATACTATTGGGGCATTGCCACTAGAAGAGATGCAGGCTATTAAAGACCATCTTGAAAATTGCGCGAGTTGCGCGGCTTTGCTGCGAGAATATAACCTCACCGTCGAAAGCCTCGCGCTGGAAGCCGGTTTGGATTTTGAGCCGCTGGAAGGCCACACCGCCCGCTTTCAGGCCAAACTCAGCCAGCGAACCCAGTTGCGCCCCGGTTCGGCTACCGTTGAAGAACTGACCCACCGCCCAAAACTTCCTAACTCTAGCCAACCCAGCGCAAGGCAAGGCTCGTGGGGACGGTTTGTTCCGGCAGGTCTGGCTCTAACGCTGGTACTTTTGCTCGGCTTAGGGTTGTGGTCGCTTAGTTTGCAAAGCCAGCTAGAGCAGGAACGCAACCAGAACCGGGCCGTCGCTGCCCAATTATCGCTTAACTTAAATCAGGTAAAGGAGCTTAACGAGCAGCTTTCAAACGAAAAGGATAGATTGGTAAGTCAGGCAACTGTTTTAAATGGTGAGAACGGTAGCCTTAAACAACAGGTCAGCCAATTGCGGGTAGCCGAAGAAGCCGACAAGGTAGCCCAAAACGTTTCGCTATTGCTAACCCGGCCCGGTGCAACCACTCGCACTGCCACCAACGATAAATTCGGCGTTACCGTCCTGATGGCTCCGCAAGAACGGGATGTCGCTTTATTCGCCCATTCCTGGCCGGAACTGAAACCGGGCGAGGTTTACCATGTCTGGCTTTATCACACCACCGGGCAATTAATTTCGGGCGGTTCGCTCAAACTTACTCCCTTGCCCGCCCAAAATCTGGCCGAAGCCATAATCGGTGTGCCAGAACCGATGGCGAACTATACCACCCTTTTTGTAACCATTGAGAAACCGGGAGCGCAACAACCCAACGGCCTGGAAATAGTACGGGACAAGCTGGCCTAAGCTCGATTTGGCTTTAGGCCAATTTTTTGGTATAATACTCTTGCTCGATTTAAGATGCGCCTGTAGCTCAGTGGACTAGAGCGTCGGTCTTCGGAACCGCAGGTCGGGGGTTCGAATCTCTCCAGGCGCGTTTAGCTCCCGCTTCGTTTCTTTCCTCTTATTATCATCTTTAAACCAGCTTTGTTCAATTTTATTTTAGCCGAACCACTTATAATTAAAAGAGGTTTGGCACTGGCTGTGCAACTCCCTTGATTTTAGCATAAAAGAAAAAATGTCCAATCCTGTCGCATAATTGTGCCAGCTTTGGCTAAAGTAGTTATTGCTACAGACTAGAACAATTGAGGCTGCTAGATTGCATTTAATAGATAAATTGAGCTATGGAGTGAAAATATCTTTGCAAACCTGCCCGGACACAAACCCGGCTCAAGCTGCCGAGCCTGAATATATTTTTAGTAATCCAGTCGAGGCTGATGTTACTTATCTTATTATTGCCTGGTTTGCTGTGACCGAATCGGCGGCTCTGGGTATTTTCCCGATTTTGCCCGCCTTGCAATTAGGGCGTAGCGAAGGCGTTCCGGCCTTGCACCAGTTTTTCAAAGAGGGGATGCAGCATTTCCGGGATGAGCAACGCCACGCTAATATGTGGTGTCGGGCTTTGCAGGATTTTGCCGAGCGTTACCCCGAAGTTGTCAGCCGGGTAGCTATGCCCGAATGGTTGCTAAAAATAATGCTAAAAAGTATTGGTAAACCCCATAACTTGCGAAATTTCGCGATAGATTGTCTGGCTTTTGAAACTGTGATGCGGGCTTTTTATGATGTCGCTTACCCTCGGCTGCATTATCCGCCGATTCTGCCTATTTTTCGCACTATTATGAAGGACGAACAAGACCATACCAATTTCGGCCATAATTATATTTTCAAGGATAACCAAAAGCTTTCCCGTCGCGAAAGTTGGGGAATTGCTTTCCGCTATTGGCGCAATGTGGCAGGAGTGCTGATTACGGTTCAACCTTTGATAAAAGCCTTAAATCGCCTCGAATTTTTGCCCTATCGTCAATTTAGCGCACCGCTTGCACTTTACATAAAAGAAACGGGTATTGCCGGAAGTCAGGGTTTTATCCCGGCTTTTTTATCCCAGTTGCCCTTTTAAAAAATGGTTGGCAAGCAACCGGGCGTTAGTCGGACGGCTCACTTTACGGCGGCAGTGTGGCACGAATTAAAGGTGGCGGGAGCAAGCCGCTTTGTGACGCGGCAGGGCTGCTTTCTTCGCCAGGTGGTGCGTTGGGGCGGCGGCTTGCTTGGCTTGCGGGGCGATTACAATGTAATCCAGCTTTTTCTTGCGCCGCGCTATTTAGGAATTGACGCTTGGCTGGCTCAACAGCACTTCGACCAAATCATCGAGCTGGCGGCAGGTCTTTCGCCACGTGGCAGTCAGTGGGCGCAATTTCACCCCGCCGGGACTTATGTTGAAATTGACCAATTGCCTGTTATCCAGCTTAAGCAAAGTTTGCTATCGCCCTTGCTCCCCAACCATCAACTTTTAATCGCCGATTTGCTCAACGATGATTTAGCGGTCAAGATTAGCGGCGGATTTTTGTCGAGGGCGGCTGCCTCTAACAACCCGCAACTTGCCACTAACAACTCTTCCCCGACCACTTTAATAATTTGCGAAGGAATGACGGGCTATTTGGGAGAAGAGGCTTTGCGGCAGCTTTTGCAAAAAATATGGAAGCTGGCCGAAAATTTTGAAAATACTACCATTTTGATAGATTTATATTTGAAACTGGACTGGCGCAAACACGGACGAATTGCACTGGCAATGCTGCCGCCCCGCTTGCTCTGGAAAATACTTCGCGCTCCAATGCAAATGTTTTTACGCGATGCTGACCACATAAGGGCTTTGCTTGCCTCTGAAAATTTTGAAGTAGCGAAAATTTATTCGGTCACAGAATTGGCAGAACTGGCCCAACTCAAGCCCCCGCCAGTTGAACTGTTTTACTTAGTCCAAATCCGTCCTTTAATTTAATGCTCATTGTTTTGGCAAAACTATCTGATAAAATTAGCTCTAGCTGAAAAATTTATCCAAAAGGGGCTTGAGCAGGGTAGTTAAAGGAGCAGGCAATGACCGATTTACTTGAGCGCGAAAAAAGTAGGGTGGCACACAAAGAAATACCGCAAGTTAGCGAAGGACGAATATTTGGCCCAATCCTAAATCCTTTAAGATTTGCGCTGGATTCTTTCGGCTTCATGCAAGAGCTAAAGCAACGCTACGGCGAAATCGTGAGCATGAAAGGGGCGGTTCTTAGCTATACTTTTCTTTTTACGCCTGAACTTACCCGCCAAGTGCTGACCGATACCAGTCTTTTTCATAACGGCGAAATAAGCGATTACCCTTTTCAAGTTCCCGAAAATAGTCCACTTTCCCGCATGACCCGTACTCTAAACGCGATTAACGGCGATAGTCACCGCCAGCAACGCAAGTTAATGATGCCCGCCTTTCACCGTAAAAGAGTTGAATCTTACCGGGATGATATGGTTAGATTGACCGGGCAGAGATTGGACGAATGGGAAAAACTGGCGGGGGAGGGGCAGCCCCTTAATATTTTGCAGGAAATGAAACAATTGACCCTGACCGTTGCCCTCAAAACCTTGTTGGGCCTTGAGGCTAACGACCACAGCGAAAAATTGCGAAAAGTGGTTGAACGTTGGCTGGCAATCGGGGCGAAACCAGCGGCTTTCCTGCTGCCCTTTAATTTGCCCGGTCTGCCTTACCGTAATTTGGTTGAGCTGGCGGGAGAAGTCGAAACTGAATTCAAGCAATTAATCGAGCGCAAACGCCAACTTGGGCCGGGTAACGACGTGCTTTCCATGCTGATTGAAGCTCGTGACGAAGAAACCAATTCGCGCCTGAGCGAAAACGAGCTAATTTCGCAATCGCTGGCCCTGTTTGTGGCCGGCCACGAAACTACGGCAACGGCTTTGACCTGGACGCTTTTCTTGCTTTCGCAACACCCCCAGATAGTGGCCGCGCTGGTCGCAGAGCTTGAGGAAAATTTGCAGGGCGACGCTCCCACGCTGGAACAAATTAACCAGTTAGATTTGCTGGATAGAATTATTAAAGAAAGTATGCGAATTTTGTCGCCTTTTGTATGGGGAATGCGCTTTCCGACCAGGGATTGCGATTTGGGCGGCTATGCCATAAAGAAAGGCACGCCTTTAGTGTTTGCTCCGGCCATTATTCATCACGAGGCCCAAATTTTCCCTGAACCAAAACTTTTCAAGCCGGAACGTTGGGAAACCCGCAACCCGGCCACTTACGAATATTTGCCTTTTGCCGCTGGGCCACGCATGTGCATTGGGGCGACTTTTGCTACCCTCGAAATGAAAATTGTGCTGGCGATGCTGTTGCAACGTTATCGCCTGAGCCTTGCGCCCGGTGCAAGAATTGACCGGGCTGGAATGCTTTTGACCTACCCGAAACAGGGTATGCCCATGCAAATCTTCCGGCAAGATTACAAGTTTAGCCAAAACCCGGCGATTGGCAATATCCAGCAAGTAGTGAAGCTGGGCTAGAGCCTATCCCGCCCGATACTGATTGGTCTATTGCCGGAGCAATGTCCCAGCCAGGAAACCCGGTCACTTGTGATAGGCGCACTCAAGTTTATTCCCGGCCAAGAGGCTCGCCTGCCAGAAAAGAAAGCTCGGCGAAAGCGTTGGCGAGATTGATTTCGCGGACGCAGTTCCAATCTTCAGGGGGTGTGGCGGTACTCCACAAACGCATTTTGACTTCTTCCGGCTTTAGCCCTGCGCCAAGTAACATTGCCGCCCCCCCGCTTACAAGTGGAGTAGCAAAGCTGCTGCCCGACCATTCGACGTAGCGGAAGGCGTTAGAAAGGCCGGTAGCGTTAGTGTCTACCCCCAAATCCAGCACTAAATCATGACCGGGTGCGCCCAAATCACTCTGGTTGCTAAACCAGGCATAGCGGGTTGGGTGGGGGTTGCCATCGGTAGCAGCCACGCATACCAGGTTACGGTCTGTGGCTTCGGTATCGGCAAAGTAGCCATAGGCGGCGGGTTCTTCCGGGTTCAAGGGGTGGTTTTCCCATGAATCGTTGCCCGTTGCCACCGCCATTATTGCTCCATTGCGGCAAAGCCAATCGCAAATGTTGAGCATATAAGGGGCTTCCACTTCTTCGGCGTTAAGCCCCCGCGCCCCCAAACTTAGATTAATTACCACTTTATCTTCGATTATCCGCCGCCCGTTGACTGTCCGGCGGTTTTCGCGATAATTGCCTACTAACTTGAGGGCGTGCTGGATGGCAAAACCTTCGCCTTCGCCGTCATCGTTCATAACCTTGATTAGCACAATGGTCGCTTTGGGAGCAAGATAGCGTATTAACGAAGCGACCATCAAGCCGTGAAAGCGTTCCATTTCAAGCGGGTGTTCCAGTTTTACCCCCCGGTTAGCCGGAAACATGGTGCGGTTTTTCAAAACCCGGCGGTGGTTGCTCAAGCTTTTAACAAGCGGGCTGGGTAAAGCGACAGGGTCGGTTTCATCCGGCAAAGGGCGGGCAAAACGCGAATTTGGGCTACTCAAATCAATCCAGAAATCGATTAGTTTACCTGAAACTTGCTTCAGTGCAGGCGAACTATCAATAATCGCGATGGTTACACCTTCGCCTTGCGGGTAGGGTAAACGCGGGTTTTCGCTAAAAGTTTGCTTTACGTCGTTAAAATGAATTCGTTCAAAACAAGCTTGTTCGCCAAAACTTTTTTCATTAAAATTTGGGCCAAACAAAGCACGCGGCGGTTCGCGTAAAGTTGGGCTATTGCCCCATTCCCCGCCGGGTGTGACATGAAAAATACTATCAACGCTAACATCAATCGAGTTAAAACGCGCTTTTTCCTGCTCAAAAAGGCGGAGCAAAGCTACCGTAACCGAAAGGGCTTCCAGCCCCTCGATTAGCTTGTAACGGCGGGCCTCCGGCTGGATTTGAGGGGCGGCAAAGCGGGCCGGATTAGCCTTATCTGACGGGGCAACTGCCGTAACTTTTGTTATCCGGCTAATTTCAGCCTGATTTGGAGTTTCGTCTAGTTTCTCGGAATACTCCACTTCTAAAGCTTTTTGCTGATTTTGGGGCTGGTCAAGACTGACTGCTTTCCAGGTTCTTTTATTAAAGTAATAAATTGGCGGTTCGGTTGGAAATTTTTCCTGCTGGGGAAAGCTACCGCGAAAAACCTGCCTGAACTCGCGCTCAGTTGCAACGGCTCTCTCAAATTGATTAAGTTGGTCGGGCGGGCCAACTAATACTATTACTCCCGGCACATAATTTAATCTGCCGGGGGCGGGTGTACAATTTTCCACATTCATAATTTTTAGGGCCTTTCTTACAGATTTAGGCTACTTGCTAATTTACAGCAAACCGGCGTGTCCGATTAAAATAAAAGGCGACCAGAAAAAGGGATGAGCGTAAGTTTCATCTTCCAGCATTTCAAGCTGGGCCTGACGCAAGGCGGCGGCTTTGCCCAGACCCGATAATAAACTTTTGTAAAAAGATTGCATCAAACGGGCAACGCTGGCATCTTCGACCCGCCAAAGCGAAAGTAGCAGCGAACTTGCTCCGGCATAAAGGCAAGCCCGGCTCAGGCCCAAAAGCTCATCCCCTCCGCCCAACGTCCCTAGCCCGGTTTCGCAGGCACTAAAGGTTACAAGGCTGGCCTTTAATTCCCGGTTGAACAAATCCTGCGCGGTAATCTCGCCGTCGGCTAACAGTACCGAAGAAAAGAGCGGGTTATCTTGCCGGAATTGGCCGTGTGTCGCCAGATGAATTATCCGGCTTTGGCCCGCTGCGGCCTCGAAGCGAGCGGTTAAAGCTTGTTTCTCCAGATATAGCTGGCTTTTACCCGTCTGGTTTAGTAACTCGGCAATCTGGCGGGCTTCATCCAGACAATGCGCCAGATTCCCGCCACTATAGCCCATCACCAGAGCTTCCCGGCCTTGCTCGGCTTCGGGACGTTGCCCGCGCTGCTGGCAGAATTTTAGCAAACTGCCACCCGGTAAATAGCTGATTTCGGCCCATTCCTGTACCAGATAACGCCCGCTTGCTTCATTGTGCAAAGCCTGGAACGGTAGATAGTGTAACTGGCCGTGTGGCACAATTATCAAGGACTTAAACCCGGCCAGAGCCTCGCCAAGTGGCCTGATTAGCTGTCGGTAAAACTTTTGCAGCAAAGCTTTGGCATTACGACCAAGCCCATGCATATGGGTGGTACGTTGCTCCGGCGGCAAGTTCTCGGCGATTAGCCGGGTAACGCTGCCCAAATTCAGTCGCAACAAGGAAAGCTGGCGGTTTATTTCTTTTTCGGTTGCTAAATGGCGGCAGACCTTTACTCCGACCCGACTAACCACAAAAGCCAGCACCTCGCCCCGGCAGACATAATATTCTACTAGCGCGGTAGCTTCGTCCAGATACTCGGTAGCCACTCGTGCTTCGGGCGGCTGCAAAACTACATCTTCGGCATAAGCCGCGTTTCGAATTTGCAGCCGCTCGATTAAAGCTTTTATTTGCTCCTCGGTTTCCCGGATTTGGACGGTGATAGCTTCTGATTTGGTTCTTGCCGAATTTGCCGCTTCGGGGTTGGCAAGCAATAGCCCGGCACTCATCATTTGGCTGACTAACTCGTTACGTCGCGCCCGCAGACTCTCTAATTGGGCAATTAACGGGCGGTCTTTTTCGTCGCGCACCCGTACCCGAATATCCAATTCTCCGGCCAAAAGCTCGACCAATCCCCGGCTTTTGCCCCGCTCCACCAATTGCAAACTTTCGTCCCAATCGCCTGCTTTGAGGCTAAGAGCAATTGCTCCCTGAAAAGCGGTTTCCTTGTCCTCAATAAAAGTGGCGCGGGCCTCGACGCTTACCCGCCCCCGCATTTGTTCCAGCGTGTCCAGGCTCGCCCGGTAGTATTGCAAGGCTTTGGTTTCATCCCCGCTGGCTTCGGCAATTTCAGCCAGTAGTAACAAAGCTTGATAGGTCAGCAAAGGGGTTTGGGCGACGTGACTGGCGGCCAGCGTTTGACCGGCCCAATGCCCGGCTTCTGACCAGCAATTTTGGGCTAATCGGATACGCCCTAATAGCAAAAAGCAAGCGGCCTGGTCAACCCTCAGATTTTGCTCCTCGAAAATCTGAGAAGCTTCCAAACTCAGCTTTTCGGCCTGAAGGTAATCGTTCTGGCGAAAATGTAGCTCGGCCTGTTTTAGCAAGGGATGGCCCGCTCCTGCTCCTGTACCGATAGCTTCCATAATCTGACGGGCTTGCTCAAAAGCCTGTTTTGCTTCGGAATATTGGCCCAACCGGGTTAGGGCAATTCCCAGATAGTGCCGCACTTTTCCGGCTTCAGTAGTATTCTCGTTAGATAGCCCGGTTTTAATGGCCTGACAACGCTCTACCGCTCGCTCAAGCTGGTTTAGTTCCAAATAGCAATGAATACTGCCCAATTCGCAATGCAGCAAATAATACGACATATTATGCGTGCGGAAAACTTCGCGAGCTTCATCTAGCAAGCGCAAGGCTTTGTTATATTGCCCCAAATGCAAATTGTAGTAAGCGATTGTTTCCTGATAAATCGCTACCGAACTGGTATTGCCCAATTGCTGCTGGGCGGCCAGAGCTTCTCCGGCTTTTTGCAAAGCTTCCTGATAAAAATTTTGGTCGGCGAGTACCAAAGAAAGATTAAAGCGGGTCATCGCCAGCAATCGCCGTAAATTATTGCTAACCTTGTCCGGGCTAAAAATGTTTTGTTCAATAATGGCAATTGCCCGGTTAAAAACAAAACTGGCCTGTTCAAATTGTGATAAATTGCGGTAGCACTGGCCCAAACTATTATCCAGATTTACCACTGCTTCATATTGATAATGAGCTAACAAAATCGGGCGAATCGCCTCGCCCGTCTGAACGGCTTGCTCGTATTCGCCCAGCACACCGAGTGCGCTCATTTTGCCGATTTGGGAACGGGCCGCTTCCAGTTCGTTTCCAGCTTGCAAGGCGAAATCCCGTGCTTCATCGTAAAAAGCAATTGCCACCTGATTGTGGCCTTGCCACCGGGCAGCATTACCCTGCGCCATTCGTGCAATCGCTTTTGGCAAGCTTCGTCCGCTCAGTTCGGCGGCATGGCTCAGGCTTTCGATTAATTCTACTGCCCGGTTGACCTCGGAGCAAGATAATTCGTTGGCGCGGGCTTTCATTTGCTGAAAAATTTCGTCGCTGATAGCCAAAAAGTGTTGCTTAACAAATTGGCGTAGTTCGGCTAAATTAGTCAGTTGCTCCCAATCGGCTAGAAATTCTTGCGTACTTTCCAGATTTCCCATATTACTTGCCTCTATTTCAGGCTAAACCCACTTTATTAGAACCCAACTTAAATAATTTTGCCAAATTCAGGATTGTTAGTAACTTATATTTAATTTTTTCAACTATTCGACCAGCGTCAGTGTAGGAGGGATTTTTAATCCCGATGAGGACGGGTTCAGGTAAAATCGGGATTGGAAATCCCTCCTACACCTAAACAGTTACTAATTTTCTTGTCTTTTGCTAAGTTTACTAAACTTTAATGGAAGAAGTAGCGAAGGTACAACAGCAATAGGGCTAAGGATAAACTTTATTTTGCAATAATGCTATGATTGTAGTCACACTTTGTCACATAATTTCGATTTAATCTCCTTTTATATCCAGAATTGTGACAATTTTGTCAGTCAAATTTATTTCAAGGGTAAAATGCCGGGACGGTTTTATATTTTCAAAGATGAAGTTGCCTATATCATCTATTGTGGCACAGGCGATAATTGCTCCATCTGTTAATAAACGAATTTCCAGCCCTTGCAGTTGCTCTAGTTCCCAATACTCGCGCTGTAGCAAGCCTTCCACAATTAAATCAGGCTTATTGGCGGCGGTGGGCTGAACGGTAAGCGAAAGCTGCACGTCTTCGATTTGAAAAATTTGGGGTGTGCCATCGGGTGAGCCACGTAAACCAGAGCCGGGCGGCATCACTTTGCCAATCACCCGGCGTAACCATTTTGAAGCATTACCGGGCGTGGCCTCGAATTCTGGCTCAGGTAGCCAGTTCTGCAAGCTCAAAACTTCCTGGCGGCAAAGCGGGCAACTTTGCAAATGGGCGACTACCCGTTTTTCTTCCAGATTATCAAGACTGCGTAAAAGGTATTCACCCAGCTTATGCGGTGCGCTGCAAAACATCCTTTCGCCCGCTACGATGAAGCGAAAGTTATGACGGAGCAAAATATCCGAACGGTGGTAATCTTCGATTTCATTTTGGCAGTAAGCGCAACTTTGCAAATGAGCTACGAATTCAGGCCGCCCTTCGTCATTAAGATAAGCTAGATAATCAGTTTCTTTAATTGTTTCCGGGCTGACGCATTGTTTGGCTTCGCTCATCCTGACTCCCTCGCTTGCTTCCTTATCTACCAAAATCTACCAAAAAGCAGTAACAATTTTTGGCTTTATGCCTGAATAAACGCTACTGCTTCGGCTTTTTTCGATTACAGGATTGAGGTTTGATTTTACTTGATTGGTTGGCGGCCAAAGCTACTACCTGTCAGGCCCGGCTCAAAACAATTGCTTAACTACCTCCGGCTATTCCCAGACTGACTACGCCAGTGCCGGTATTTACCACAGGGCGAGTGGTAACACTAAGAATTATGGCAGCGTAAGGGGCGCGGAAGGTTTCGACAATGCCGAAATCCCGAATCGAATAAGTAAAGCCTAATTCTTGCCCTTCTTTAACCTGGTCGCCGGGCTGCACTTTTGTCACAAAAAGCCCGCCTTGCCGCGCCCGTACCTGGTCTAAATGCGAGCCGATTAGGGTAATTTGCTGCTTCGGGTGTTCCTGTTCCCCTTCCAACATTCCCAAATGCTTCATCACGTTGTGTAAGCCGCGCACTCCAGCCATTATGCTGCTTTCTTCAAAAGTGCTGACCCCGCCCAGTTCGGGGGTAATCGACGGTATACCTTTGGCGGCGGCAACGTTACGCAATTTTCCGGCAAAGCGGGCCTGTTTCCAATCGTCGTTGACTGGTTCTTCCAGCAAAATTTCCAGACCAAAAGCAACAGCCAAAGCGCGACTGGCCGGGTCGCCCTGTCCGTACACCACGTGCAGCAAAGTACCCGCTCCGGCGGTATGCAAATCTATAATGTAATCGGCCTGGCTGACCGCTTCCTGATAAAGAGCCAGGGTTGCTTGCTGGCTGGCCTGACCACTGGCCTTGCCCGGCCAAACCCGGTTCATATCTTCCCGGTCAAATTGGTTACGCCGCGCATCTTGCACAAAGCCGGAACTATTGACCACCGGGACGACGATAAGCGCACCTCGTAAACGAAGCGGGTCTAGCTCGATTAACACCCGTCGCAGTGATTCAATCCCGTTAAGCTCGTTGCCGTGTACCGCCGCCTGAATGTAGAGGCGTGGCCCGACCTCCCGACCAATTACCAGACAAACCGGGCTTGCCAAAACTGAACCGTCGGCACTACTGCCGTATTCTATCAAGCCGAATTGTTTTTCTCCGGCTTTGGCCTCAGCTGTTCCAGCTTTCCAAATTTTTTCAGCCCAGACTTTAGCATCTAAAGACATGTTTCTTCTCCCCTACTAATTTTAGCTGACAACGAAAACTAAGGTTACAAAGAATTAGGAGGAGAGTCAAGAAAAAGGCTTATTGGATGTCACCAGAAAAAGGGTTTCCAGGTTATTAGTGATTAAAGTTATATTAAAAATTATCTAATAAATATTACCATTTTATGATATAAGCTTTGTAGATGTAGACGGCAGCAAGTGCTTCTGATATAATAAATTTACAAGTAAATAAAACATTACAACATCGTTGTAGAATTATTAAACAGGTTATTGTTTAGCCTGTTCGATTTTAATCAAGTTTAAAGCAAAGTTTTGCAGGAGCAAGGGACAATGGGACAAAGAAATACACATGATATCGACGAGTACATTGACGATTACGAAGAAGCGGCCAAAGATTACGCCGAGATGGGGCCACTTTGGGCGGAACTGGTTTTCCCGGATGACGATGATGCTTTGCGGGCTATTTATGGCGGGCAGTCGGATGATGACGATGACGATGATAACCGTAAGCGTTGAAAATTAAAGAATTTGAATTTATAGATTTAGTTTAGATTAAATTTTGAACTGAAGCCGATATAATTGGCAAGAAAAAAGGCCGCTATTAGCGGCCTGCCTAAAAGTATGTTTCAGTAGGGCTACCTTTGTTATAGGACATCGCTCCGCCAACAAGCAAAACTGGAGTCTGGTGGGATAGGCTCTAAATTTAGCCTAAAGGCAAAACAGGATTAGCACAGCCTTCATAACTTAACGGAATTTCGGGCGGCGTTTCGTAGGAAGCAGCCTGATAAACAATTTCGCCATTATCCATTTTTCGCAAGAAAATATCTACCACGTCCGGGTCAAACTGCGTTCCGGCACAACGTTTTAATTCTGTTAGGGCGTAATCTACCGAGCGACCTTTAGAGTACACGCGGGGCGAAACCATTGCCTCGAAACAATCGGCGACGGTGGTGATACGTGCGCCAAGCGGGATGCTACAAGCCTTTAATCCGTCAGGATAGCCACCCCCGTCAAAGCGTTCGTGGTGAGCGCGGACAATCGCAGCTACTTTTTCCATTCCTTGAATCGCCCCAATAATTTTTTCGCCGATTTCGGGATGCTTCATAATTTCGTGGCGTTCTTCGGGGGTAAGCGGGCCGGGTTTTTGCAGAATTACGTCTGGCACGCCGATTTTGCCGATGTCGTGAAAAAGCGCGCCAATTTTAACCTGTACCTGCGATTCTTCATCCATTTCAAATGCAGTGCTGATTTTTTGAGCATAATAAGATACCCGGTTAGAATGGCTTTGAGTATTATTATCCTTCGCTTCGAGTGCGCTCAACAATGCGGAAGTGGCATTTTCCAGCAGGGGAGCGTAAACTTTCATACGAATATTTTCTTGAATCAAGCGGGATTTTTCAAGGGCTAGATTAACCGAAGAAAATAGCTCGGCTTGGGTAAAAGGTTTTACCACAAAGCCCTGTGCGCCCTCTTTAAGGGCCTTGATAACCGTCTGCAAATTGCCTTCGGCGGTCATCATTACGTAAGTGGCGGAGGCATCCAAAGCTTTCAGACGGCGAAGCAATTCCAAACCATCCATACCGGGCATACGTACATCCAGCAAGACTAGCTCAAAGCTTTCGGTTCGGCAAATTTTCAAAGCCTCGAAAGGGTCGTTCGCGGTACGTACTTTAAAGCCCCGATTGGTCAGGAACACACTGACGACGTGGGCGAGATTGGAGACATCGTCGACTACTAAAGCTTTAGTTGGTGGCCGGGTGATAAACATACAGTTTTGCAACCATACCTGTTCGATAGAGAGTTTTAGTTAGGGTCGTTCACTAAGGTGTATTTTAGCTCATTTCTATACTAACAGCACAAACCACTCAAGTCAATGATAAAAAGAAATTTTTGGTCTTTTTTTCTATTATTTTAATACCTACTTGAGTTATAGAGTCGTTTGCCACTATAATTTCTTAGTGCCAGAAATAAAACCTCGAAAATACCTAAATAATAAACTGTTTATTACCTGTTTATGTGTTTTAACAGAACTGCAAACTAATCTTTACAATTTCTGAATACTATCCGTATAAAGTTCTAGCCTATAATTGCTTATACTGGTTGTAACTATTGCAAACAAAATTTTCCAGAAACAGCCTAAGAAGTCGGTCATTTTTCAAGTGTTTTAGGTGAGCATGTCGGTTTTGCATTTTCAGGGACAGTTAAATAATAGTGAGTAAATAATAGAGAGAGACTTGTTAAGATGATGACCAAAGAAAAATTAAAGTTCTTAAAGTTAAAAAATAATGGACTGCTCCTAACTTTTTTGCTATTCCTAAGCCTATTTCTAACTGTGGCGAATGTTTCCAAAGTACAGGCTCAAGAAGTGCCGGATAAAGTGGTACTTGATAAATTCCCGGTTTTTGCTCAATGGTACAATCTCAGTTGTGAATATTCAGCGACCCGTATGATTACCGCTTATTATAATCGGGAAATCAACGATACCGAATTTATTCGGCTAATCGGCTATAATTCCAATCCACATATTGGGTTTCGAGGTAATATTAACGGTTGGTTTGGCGGAACCTGGGATTACGGGATTTATGCTGAACCGCTTGCCAAAGCCCTAAACGAGCGCGGTTTCAAGACTAAATTATTGGTCGGCGGAGCGCAAGCTCTGAAACTGGAACTGGCGAAAGGTCGCCCGGTTCAGGTTTGGACGATTGCCGGGATGGGCTGGTCTACTCCTTTTACCACCAGTTACGAAAATTTGCCCTTTAAACTGGCCGGGGGTGAGCATAGTTTGGTAGCTTATGGCTATGATGGGGATGGCGTATATATTGCTGACCCCGCTTATGGCACCAAAGATTATTATAGCTGGAATACCTTTTTGCGCTCCTGGAGCTATTTTGATTATATGGCTATGTCGGTTTGGGTAGATGATAGTTCTTCGCCGGGTGGTGAGATTGGCGGGGTCTCGCCTTACTTCTATCGTCATTGGCTAAACGCTGGTGGCTTGCCGATTTACGGCTACCCAATTGCCGAAGCACAGCAGGAAGGCTCGAAAGTTGTGCAGTATTTCGAGCGGGCGCGGCTAGAATATGACCTTAACGGGTCAGCCAGCCAGCCGATTAATGTTGGTTTGTTGGGGCGGGAATTGACCGCCGGACGGACTGATGCCGCCTTTGCCAACACTACCCAAAAGCCGGATGCCCTATTTTTCAATGAAACACAACACAATTTAACAGGAGATTTCCGGGCTTTTTGGGAAAGTAATGGTGGCCTCAATGCTTTCGGTTTCCCGATTGGTGAAGATTTTAGCGAAAACGGTAAAGTTGTGCAGTATTTCGAGCGGGTGCGGTTTGAATGGGTTGAACCCGGCAAAGTTTCGCTGGGCCTCCTGGGGGTGGAACGTCTTAACAGGCCAACTCTTATTGAAACTCCTAGCCGCAAATCCGGGTTTCTTCCTCAATAAAATTATGGTGCAAAGAGGCAAAGGTTTATTAGAAAGTCTTTGCCTCTTTGCACCATAATCTAAAAGCTATCCTCGAATTTGTATTGTCGCAATTGGCGACTTGCCAAACCAATAAGTACCACCACTACTATACAAGCTACTCCGCCCGTCACTACCGAGAAGGGCGCACCACCAACACGGGCCACAATTCCGGCTTCCAGTTCGCCTAGCTGCGGGCCTCCTGCAAAGAATATCATATTGACCGATTGCATCCGTCCGCGCATATGGTCGGGCGTAACCAATTGCGAGATAGTTTGCCGCAAAACCATACTGACCGTATCGCTTGCTCCGATTAGAGCCAGACAAAGCAGAGAAAGCGGCATCCAGTTTGAAAGCCCAAAAAGTACGGTAAACAAACTAAAGAAAAAGACCGCTACCAATACGATTAGTCCCGGATGGCGTACTTTGCTCATATTAAACCAGGCCAGCACCAGACTGGCGCAGACCGCCCCAATTGCTTCTGCCGCCGATAGTACACCAAAGCCAAATTCGTTAGTATGCAACACATCTACCGCGAAAATGGGCAGCAAGGTTGTAGCAGAAGCAAAGAAAGTGGCGAAGAAATCAAGGAGCAGAGTCGCTACCAAAATTTTCTTGCTCCACACAAACCGTAAACCATCTAAAGCGGCTTGCAGGCTCACACGCTGGCCGGAAGGGGCAACCGGGCGATAATGGATAAAAAACAAAGCCAGAATAATCGCGGCATACGAAACCGCATCTATAATGTAAACTCCTTCTACCCCAAAAAGAGCTATCAGCACCCCGCCCAGACCCGGCCCGGCCACAGTCGCAACCTGCCAGTTAAGGGTACTGAGGCTGATTGCGCTCGGTAGTTGTGTGCGCGGGACAAGAGCAGGGGTCAGGGCGGAATAAGCCGGACGTTCAAAGGCATTGACGGCAGACGAAGCCATGATAATGCCGTAAATCCACCAGACCGTAACTATCCCGGTGACAGTCACAAAAGCCAACGCAACCGAGCATAAAAACAACAGCGTTTCGGCAATCAGCAGCAAGCGGCGGCGGTCTAGCGCATCGGCTACCGAACCGCCGATTATCGAAAACAGGATGAGTGGCCCAACCCGACATAGCCCAATAAATCCCAGTTGGAGCGGGTCATGGGTTAGGGCATAAATTTGCCAGCCAATCGCGGCCATCCGCATCATTGTGCCGATTTGCGAAACCCCCTGCCCCAGCCATAACAGGCGGTAATCCCGGTTCTCAAGGGCGGCAAAAGGCCGTCGGCGAGGGGCGGACGGCTGGTTGTTTTCTTCAGACTTATTCTTTTGTTCAGTATCCATTTACCCTAATTTACTCTCTAAAACTTGTCTTTCCGAACCCGAACCTTCGGTGCTAGATATTACCTTAATTTCGTCGCCGGGTCGAACGACACCGCCCACCCGCACTACCGCCAATACTCCGGCGTTGTGCTGCTTGCGTCCCTTTTTGGCGTTTTTGGCGATTGTCCCAAACAAGCGTTTATCCAGATAATCCAGATTACGGCAGGGAACGCGCACTTCGGTTATTTCCAGTACCACACTTTCGCCGATTTGAAGTTGAGTACCAAGCGGCAAAGCCATTAAATCGATTCCTTCGGTGGTAATGTTTTCGCCCATTTGTCCCGGCTCTAGCGTCAAATTCAGTTCTTCGCCAAGCAAAGGGAAAAGTTCGGAATGTAGCAAATTAACCTGACGGGTATTAGGCCGATTTGGGTATTTGCGGGCTAAATAGCGGTGACGAACTTTTGTCCCGGCGTGGTAGTCGCCTTCTACCCCAAAATTAGCGATAATATTAATTTCATTGGTGGCATACTTGGGCATTCCCGGCTCGGCACTTTTCGCCACCGCAATAACTTTTGGCATTTTCTTGAGCTTTTCTTTCTAATTTTGTTCAACCGGGCGGCGACCAAACAAATTCGCGGCTGAAATAGTGCAAACTAATTCGCCGTGCTGGTTGTAAACTTCGCTGCGAGAGCGGACAATACCGACATTCGGGCGGCTGTTGGAAGGCCGCGTTTCTACCACTACATACCGAACGCTAATTGTATCACCGGGACGCACCGGCTTTAGCCAGCGTATTTCATCCAGACCGGGCGAACCCAAACTAATCGTATCGTTCAAAACTTTTTCGGCGAACATCCGCATAAACATCGAGCCAGTATGCCAGCCACTTGCTATCAGGCTACCGAACATGGAAGATTTAGCCTTTTCCGGGTCAATATGAAAGGGTTGTGGGTCAAATTCGGTGGCAAACTCGATAATTTCTTCCTGCGTAACCGTCCTGCTACCCAGTTCGATTATTTCTCCCTCTTTAAAATCCTCAAAATAGCGCATGTTTACTCCACGAAAGTTGTTAGTTATTATTTGTTAGAAGAATTTGAGTTTCTGGTTTCTGGTTCTTGGTTCTTTGATACTTGTTACTTGCTTCCGACTTCCGACTTGTTAAAAGGGTTATCGGTTGTCGGTCAAAGAGTTGTTGTTTGTTAGATAGGTGACAGTTAATCATAGACAGTTAATTATACAATGAAACTGATTTAAGTTTTGCTAAAAAGCGTTTTAAAAAGGGCTTGACAAGTGAAAGAAACTAGGTTATCATTTGAATGAACCTCATTCAGTACAAGGAAGTGACTGATAAGGTTAAATAAAAGGAAAAAAGGTTAGATGGCAACTGATATTATTAAAAAAGGGGCAAAAATCGACAAACGGGAAGCTATTATTGAAGCGGCCCGTGCCCTTTTTACTACTGAAGGGTATGAAACAACTACGATTGCCGAAGTAGCTCGCAAAGCCGGGGTTGCGGTTGGAACAGTTTATCTGTATTTCAAGACCAAGCCAGAAATTCTTGAGGCAGTTCAACATAGCTGGGAACACGAATTTGTAGGGGCAATGCAAGAATTGGATTTGCAGGGCATTCCCCATCATTTGCGGGCGCGTCCTATTATCGAAGGCTGTTTTGCTATGTGCGCCCGTGATACCGATATGGTGCAGATAATGGGCGTGTTGCCCCAAAGTATAGGTGTTCCCCATAAACATTTTCCTAGCCCTATCCGCGAAGCATTAGTTAGGTTTCTGAGCGATGGCATAGCGGCTGGCTCGTTCCGGGAAATGGATGTAGAGGCTGCCGCCACGATTGCCTTTGGCATGGTAGAAAGTACCCTTCACCAGTGCTTTTATGTGGAAGATGGCACTAACCAGCAACGTTATATCGAAACTCTGGTAGATGCCATGCAACGTTGGATAGGTCGGCCCGAAGTTATAAGAGAATTA
>JBBQGP010000020.1:0-41896 GCA_038323095.1 Chloroflexia bacterium
TGGATTACCAGTGGAACAAGAGCGCGAAAGCCCAGCAGTACATCGAGGGGACGGGCTGGTTCTTACTCAAGAACTGGGACAAGTGGAAAGTATTAGCCGGACAGTACACCTCGAATGGGTTAGCAATCGGCGAAAGCGATAATCTGGCGACTTATGCTCTGGCAAGCACCGAAGCTAACCTTTTGAATCAGATAGAAGTTGCCAAACGCAAGGCGAAGGGCGAACGAATTGACAACCTGGAAGGCTCGGCTACTCAGGTAGAAGTTATGTCACAGGGCTTTATGGGCCGTTACTTCCGCAGTACCAGTGGGGGTTACTGGGTGAGTGAGGACAACATCGGGGCGCAGCAATGGGGCTGGATGGGTACGGCGATGTATCTCGATAGATTGAATCTAAATTTCGAGACAAAAAGCTTTTCTATCCAACCAAAATAAGGGAGACAAGAACGTGGAAAACATTGCTTACGTGGTAAAAAAATATAACTCGGTACGCATCCTCTTGATTATAATCGCCAGTCTGGTTATGGGGCTGTTGGTCGGAGCCGGGTCGCGCAGCCAATTCGTCGCTTTTTCCGGCAATTCTGCCTCGATTGCTGCTCCGGCGGCTTCTAAAAGCTTGAGCGCGGCTTCATCACAGCCGTCCAGCAACCTTGCTCCTGCTAACAGCACGGCTACGCTGGATAAAGCTTTGCGAAGTATGTCTAGCAGTAACAATGCCGCCAAAAACCGCAACGATGAAGCAGCCGTTAAAGCGGCAGGCGGTACTAACGTTAGCGTCAGTTCTGACAATAAGGCTTCCGGCAGTACAAGCTCAAATCAGGCCAGCCAGACCAACGGCAAATAATTTTTAGAGGGAAAAAATCATGCTGATTGAGAAACCCGTCTCATCCAGAGTTTTGCAGGATAAGAAGCTCCAGGTCGAACCAGCCTTGCCTGTGGAGGCAGCGTCGGAAGAAGATACTGACAGTATTATTCAAAATTTGTTGAGCCGGTTGCTAGAGGAAGATAGCAAGGCCAATACACAAGCCGCTTTGCCAGAAACACCTTTGAAATTCGAGCTGCCAAAGTTAGCTCCAAAAGCCTTTGCTTTGCCCCAGCACGACCAACCCGAAACGGCAGATGTTTTGGTGAAACGATTGTTGCAAGAGCAAAGCATCGTCGAGGAAAAAGCTGTTTCAGCCTCAGCAAAACTGCCGCAGCATCGCTCTTCGGCATTTGGCAATTCTTCCAGGTCAGCTCAAAATTGGGAAAGTTTCGCTCCTGTTAAATTAACGCTGGCTAATTTTAATCCGGCGATAGCTACCCCCGTAATGCCCGCACCCAACCCGGTCAAGGCTGAAGTTCTGCCGGGTGTTACGCTTCCTAAAGTAGAAACAGCAGAACCTCTTGTTTCTAAAGAACTGCCTTTTTTGAACCGTATCGAAAGTTTCAAAGCCTTGCTGGTGGTATTGCTGGCTGCGTTGCCAGTTTTGCTAGTGGCAGGGGGCTTGCGCCTTTTGGTACAGGGCAAGCAATCGCCTTTTATGGACGAAACAATTTACATTATTACCGGGCGATTACTCAACGAGCAAAATACGCTGTATTCCAACGCTTTGCAATGGGTTTTCGGGTCGCTATTGTATCCGGCAACGGCGGGTATGCTTGACCGTTCGGGCGGGCTGGGGCTGGTACGGCTTTTTAGCCTGTTTTGGGGATTGGTGCTGGTAGGCTCAACTATTTTTATGACGCTCGGTCTGTTCAAAGCTTTGCCCGATAGCCAGAGCAAGGCCCGCGCCGATTTCGCGATTTCTTCCAAGCCAGTAATGGCCGCGCTGATGGCCGGGTTAATTACCGCAATTCTGCCCAACTTGATAGCTCTTTCCGGCTTCGCTACTTACGATGCGATGGCCGTAGGGCTGTTCGCGGCGGGAAGTGCCGTTTTTGTCTGGGCGGTACGAGAAGCCCGCATTGTACAGGTAGTTTCTAGCCTCGAAAAGCCCAAAATGAGCCGGATAGCCGGAATTTATGGCTTGTTCGGACTGGCGGCAATGCTTTTCTTTGCGGCTTTCTTGACCAAATACATTGTCGCCATTTATTTGCCAATGCTGTGTCTGGTAGTGTTAATCTATGGGCCGAGCCGTATCAAGGGCTTTATCAGCTTTGTATTGCCGCTCGGTCTGGCCTGTCTTTATTACTACAGCACTTATAACAAAGATTTGACGGCTTTGCTGCAATTTGCCAGCCAGCACAAGGATTTGCAAAGCGACGATTGGTTCAAAATTTATGTTGTCAATCAATTTGATTTGCTGCTACTGCTGCTGTTTGGCTATTGGGGTTTCCGGCAAACTATACGGGATAACCGGGCAGTACCCGGCTTGCTGCTGGTAATCGGGGCGGCGGTTTCGCTGGTTTTCCAGATTAGCACTCGCGCTGATTACGATTACTGGAAGCACTCGGCTTATATGGTGCTGGCGGTTGCGCCGTTGGTGGGCTGGCTTTGGGCCGATTGGACGTGGTGGGACGAGCCTACCGAAGCGCACTCGCCCAATATTCGTCGCTGGTGGGCCAATTACAAAAACAAGCAACTCGCCCGCGTTTCGACTACTCCCTGGGCTATTGAAGCTTTTGAACGGTCTGTCGGCGGAACAGAAGAAACTGAGCGCGACGGCTGCTCTTACAGCTTGCTAGGAGCGATTGCCGGAATATTGCTGCTAATCGGGCTTTTCTGGTCAGTTGAATCGGCTAAATCTCAATTGGGCAAATGGCCTTCTTATACTCCGGCGGCCCAGGCGGAAATTACGCGCTTTAGTCAGGAAAGCCTTGACCGTCAAAACCTTTTCCCGCAATCAAGCAAAGTGCTAACCGATGATAACGCCGTTTTGTATTATCTATACAGTAAGCTGCCGCTTTCTCAGGTGACTGACCCGTTTTATATCAACTATCAGGGTAAAAGCGGGCTAGAAGCCTATGCTCAAGCTGTCCGCGACAAACAATATGGCCTGATTATCCTGAACGGTGGCGCGACCTACCGGGGTCAACAGGTTAATCAAGCGGTGCGCCCAATTTTGACCGAAGCCAACAGCCCGTATGTGCTGACCTATAACGAGGAACTAAATCAGCCTTATCTGGAAGGGCCACATACTATCGAAATTTATCGTCTGGCTACCACCGAAGAATTAAAGCAAGCCAAAGCGCAAACTCAACAAAGCCCGCGTCCGGCTAATTCAGTGGTAGCCCCTGCTCCAACTCCGGGTACTTTTGGCGGGCCTTCCCAGACAGCAACGGCAGTCGCGGGCAAATCAAGTACGGTTAATCCAACCCCGGCAGTTACCGCGCAACCCAGCCAAAATTCGGTCAAAGCTGCCCCAACAGCCAGCCTGAGCGTTACGACGGTGGCACAAGTTACCCCAACCGCAACCGCCACTTTGTATCCGGCCAAAGCTGCTTACGACTTTGCCAAAGGGGACGAAGGCTGGGGTTTGCAACCCGATAAAAGCGAATTGCAGCCCGGTACGGCGGTAGCTTCTAGCGATGCTTACAAACTGGAAAACCATTTTTCGCTAAAGTTTACGCCCCAGATTAGTAGCAAAAGCTATGGCGTAGGGGTATTGCGCGAAGGTAAAGTTCGCAAAATCAGTTTGTTTGTTTACGTTCCGGCAGACAAAGCGGGCGGTGATGTCCGTATGGGCTTGTATTACTTCTCGAAAGATTGGAAATGGAACGACGATGGCTTCAACACCAAAGTTACTCCGGGCCAATGGACAGAACTCAAGCTGGAATTGCCCGAAGCAACTGATATTAAACAATTTGGCTTAAAGCTAATCGGCTTTAGCGGTTCAATTTATATTAACGGCGTAAGCCTTAGCGAGTAAGGTTAGAGCCTGTCTAAAAACAATGGGCAGAGCCACATCTTACAAGTTCAGGCTCAATTGTAAGATGCTGCTCCGCCAGTTGATTGCGCTATACCAATTGTTAGATAAGCTCAACCACCAGCCGTTAGTTATCAGAATATTAACCATTCTTCACGTCCTAATCCAACAATCTTCACCTCATTTCTTATCAAAAGCAAGCGGGAATAGCTGCCCTGCTTGCTTTTTTATTTTTGCACCTGGCAAGGTTTTGAAATTAGTGTTTAAAGGTGGTATAGAAATTGCAAAATAAATAGTAGTAGACTAAGTAGTAAAGGTTATTGAGTAGGGATTGCCCACTCAGGAAAAGGAGAACCGAGAAAATGGGATTTTTTGATGCTAACAATTCCGAACATCAAGGCTTGGCAAACGCTTTTAACAACGGGACATACGACCAATTGCCCCAAGACCAGGTTATGACCCACTTGCAGAGCTTTTTCCAGAACACACCGCCGGAAGAAAGCCAACAGATGCAGCAAGAATATTTTAACCAGATGCCGCAGGTACAAAAGCAAGGTTTGTTTAGCGGTTTAATGAATATTATGGGACAAAACGGGGTTGACCCGCGTCAGGCAGGGGTACATACTACTGACCCCAACCGGGCTTCCGGCATGGACGTAGGGAATTTGTTCCAGTTCGCCATGAATTCTGGTTTACTCGGCGGTCTGATGGGTGGCGGACAGCGGCAGCAAAGCGGCCTCGGTGGTATGCTCGGCGGACTATTGGGCGGTGGGCAACAGCAAGCTCCCCAGTATCAGCAAGGCCACGGGCAACAAAGCGGCGGGCAAGCCGGAGGTTTACAGGGACTTTTGGGTAATCCGATGGCACAAGCGGCCCTTAGCGGCTTGATTGCGTTCGCGGCCAATCGCGCCCTTAACGGCATGGCAAACCGTGGCAACCAACAGCAAATGCCCAGCTCAAATCAGTATCAGGATAACCCTAATCAAGGCAATCAGGGGTCGGTCTGGCAGCAGCAGCAGCCAAACCTCAATAGACAAAGCTTTGGTGGTAGCTCGAACAGTGGCGGCGGCTCGGCCCTGCCCGGTTTTGAGAACGACAATCGGGAAGCGTAGGTAGAAGTAGAATTGTTAGTTATTAGTTATTAGTTGTTAGAAAAGATAAGAGATACAATTTTCTTTGTAGAACGTTTGTGTTCTTTAGGTAAAAATGTTGCCAGTTGTGAGTTGGATAAAGTTGTTAGTAATGAATTTCCAGTTCTTGTAACAACTAATAATTAACAACTTCTTTCCCACTGACAACCGACAATCAACAGGAGGTAATGAAATGGGTTTCTTATTTGGTGGCCCGCGACGACAGGCCTATCGTAAAGCTAATGTAATGGGTAGTTTCTTTGGAAGGCCGCGCTATTATCAGAACCAAAGGCGCGGATTCCGCAGCAATTCGCTACTGGGTGCGCTGGCCGTTGGTGCGCTAGGTTACGCGGCTAACCGCATTTTGAATGGTGGACAGCGCAGGGGAACTGGCTTTGGTGGTTTCGGGGGCTTTAACAATAATGCTGGCGACCAGGCCGGTGGCGTAGTTTGGGGCGACGATACCAATAACAATAGCGGTGGCAGCTTCGACCAAAATTCGGGCGGCCAAAGCTGGTAATTTGCAGATTTATTTAGCAAGATATTAACAATAAAATAAAAAAGCACTGTCAATTGTTTTGAACAAAAACAGGGACAGTGCTTTTTCGTTGGGAAATTCTGTGGGCAAAAAATCGGGTTATCGAGTAAAATAGAGTTGTCCCTGTTTGAGCAGCACTTAATTTACCAAAAATTAGTTACTAAAAACACACTAAGTGAAACGAAAAATGAGGAGAGAAAGCGATGAACCTCAAGGAAATGTTTGATATAAGTGGCAAAGTCGCCCTTGTAACCGGGGGTGGTCGCGGAATTGGCAAGGCGATTGCCGAAATTTATGCCGAAGCCGGAGCAAAAGTAGTCATTACCGGGCGGCGGGAACAATGGCTCAACCCGACCCAGGAAGAGCTACGGGCCAAAGGCTACGAATGTAGTGCTTTTGTAGCAAATGTGGCCGATGAGCAGGATATTGGGCGTACGGTAGATTTTGCCAATGAAACTTATGGCCCGGTGGATATTTTGGTGAACAATGCCGGGCAAACCTGGGGCGCAGAGACCACTCAGCACGCCCTTGATAAATTCCGGCAAATTATGGATGTGAACATGACCGGGATTTTTTTGCTTTCGCAGCTGGTCGGGCGGCAAATGATTGAGCGCGGGCAGGGCGGACGAATTATTAACGTTGCTTCGGTCAAGGGAATTATGACTATCAGCCCGGAGGTACATAGTACAATTGCTTACGATACCAGCAAAGGGGCGGTGATTACTTTTACCCGTTCGCTGGCGCGGGAATGGGGTCGCTATAACATTTTGGTGAACGCGATTGCGCCCGGCTGGTTTCCTACCCGTATGGCTTCCGGCACAATTGAGGAAAACTTGAAAATGTTTGAAGATATGACCCCACTCGGACGGGTCGGTGATTTGGAAGAACTAAAGGGGACAGCTCTATATCTGGCTGCACCCGCCTCTAATTTTGTCACCGGGCAAGTGCTGGTTGTAGATGGTGGTATCTCGATTTAGGGTGTTGACAGATTATGTACATAGGTGTAATATGCACTTATGTACATAACAGGATTTTTCTTATAGATAGCTAATATGGTAAAAAAGTACACCGCAAGAGTTGTAAGCTTGTCCTGAATTTGCTAAAATAGCTAGTATAGTAAGACCTTGCAAAAGGCAGAAAGAAGCGAGAAATGTCTAACGAACAAAACAATCCCCAGGATGATATTCCAGTTGGGTCTAGCCGACCTGCATATAACGATTGGGCGCGGCAGGTAGTAGAAAATTTGGTAGAAGCTGAAAAGAAGTGGATTGAATTGGCTTCAGAGCAAAACGCGCTGGCCCTTAAAGCGATTCGCGAAGGTATGGAATTTTATCGTAATGCCCCAAATCCTCAAATGGGTAATTGGGCGCGGCAGGGCGTAGAAAGCTTTATGGAAGCCCAAAAACGCTGGATGGAAAGCGCGACCCAGCAACGCAGCCAATTTTACCAGACCGCCAGCCAGGAAGTTCAGGAAGGCGACGAAATTCCTGCCGCCAGTGGTACAGTCAGTAATTATTTTCAGCAACAGGTTGAAACTTTGGTCGAATCTCGGCGACGCTGGCTGGATTACGCCTCCCAGCAAAACGCCCAATTTCTTAGCTCGGTCAAAAAAGGCTTAGGCGTAAGCGAAAGTTCGCCCTCACCCGCTAATACTTTTGGTGATTGGGCGCAAAAAGCTGTCGAAAATTACGTCGAAGTCCAGAAACGCTGGCTCGATTTGGCTACCCAATTCCCTTTCCAGCGCGGCACTCGGCGCGATAATCAGTAGCTTTTTAAGGTCGAAAGGTTAGAGGTTGTGTTGTAAAGGCGGGCTAATCTCCCTGCCCTGAAAGGGCGGGGCTGATAACATGAAAACGGCCCTAAAGGGCGTAGTAATTACAGATATTCAGGTTTGGGTTTGGAAAGTTTGAGCGCAAATTAAAGCAGAAAAGCCTAAAGAAAAGCTGAGTATCTGTATATTAAACACGGTGTAATCTTACCATCGTAGGCCGTTCTGATGAAACGGCTTCAAAGAGCTGGAAAATCGAGCAAAATTTTGCCCGAATTATAAGGGCTTTAGCCAAGTTTTCATGTCATTAGCCCCGCCCTTTTAGGGCAGGGAAAGTACCACCCGATTCAACGACGAAAAATAGGTGCGAGAATGCCATACTGTAGACTATACTATCATATCATCTGGGGTACAAGGGAGCGATTACCTTTAATTGAACCTGAAATTGAAGCAGTAGTACATTCAAAAATAACAGAAAAAGCAACGAGTTTAGGCGCAATTGTATACGCCGTTGGTGGTATCGAAAATCATGTTCATTTAGCTGTTTCTGTACCGCCAAAAATTGCTTTAATTGATTTTATTGGACAAGTAAAAGGTTATTCCTCCCATCAAATTAATAGTCAACGTCCAAACTATTTTGGTTGGCAAAATGAGTATGGTGCGGTTACTTTTGGTAGTAAACACCTGCAATGGGTGATAAAATATATCAACAATCAGAAGCAGCACCATGCCGAAAACACCTGTTACAAAACAATGGAATACGAAAACTAGATTTAGGGAGTAAAAAGATAAATTTTGTCTAAGTGTCAACAGGCTTATACAGATTTAGCCTAACACCCTACTCGGCTTTAGCCAAGTTTTCATGTTATTAGCCCGGGCATTCATGTCCGGGATTTTACCACACAATTAAGGAGACAATGATGTCCAAAGCGTACATCCCCAGACGGGCCTACCCCTGGACTACTACAGTCAAAAATAAGCAGATTACTTTCCGGCTTTTTGGCAGAGATGATAAAGATGCAGCCCTGAAATTTGCGCTGGAATTGCCTGAAGAAGATTTGCTGTTTCTTACTTTTGATATTACGGAACCGACGGCAATGGAAGAATGGGTTAAAAGTATCGAGCGTGGTCAGGCCGTAACGGTATTAGCCGAAATTAATAGTCGTTTTGTGGGATATGGCAGCTTGAGCTATAATCAATTGCAATGGACGCGCCATTTAGGGGAAATTCGCTTGATGGTCAGCCGTGACCAACGCGGGTTGGGTCTGGGCAAATTACTGGTAAACGAAGTATTTGTAATTGCTCAGGAACTCGGCTTGCAAAAATTGGTGGCACAAATGGCGGCGGAACAACAGGGAGCGATTCAGGTTTTTGAACATCTGGATTTCAAGGCCGAAGCCCTTTTGCCCGACCACGTAATTGACCGGGCAGACCGCACCCACGATTTAATTATTATGTCCCACGATATTAGCGGGTTTACGGAGTAAAACAAAAATGGCACAACCGCAACTCAACGAGCGTCTAACCTCGACGGACGCAAGCTTTCTTTATTTTGAGCGAAAAGAAGCACCGTTGCATATTGGTGGAATTCACGTTTTCGATGGGGAAATTCCTTTTGAAGAATTTATGGCGATGATTTCCGCTAAATTGCCCCTGCTGCCGCGCTACCGCCAAATTATTGTCCCCGCTCCGTTTAACGTCGGGCATCCTACCTGGCAATATGATACCAACTTTAATATTGCCAAACATGTTTTCAGGGTACAAATGGATGCGCCCGCCTCGCTGGACGATTTGCGGCATTTGGCTGAACATTTGCAAACCGCTATGCTTGACCGTAGCAAACCGCTCTGGGAAATTTATGTAATTAGCGGTTTGAAAAATAATACCTCAGCTTTGATTACCAAAGTACATCACGCGATGGTAGATGGCATTTCGGGCGTAGATTTGATGAAAATCATTTTTGATATGTCACCCGAACCGCCGCCTTTGCCAAAATTGGATGACCCGATGAAACATGCCGTTCGTCCGGGCGCAAAAAACTTGATGGATGAGCTTTTGAATAATGCCGAAGAAACTATGAAAAGCTGGACAGAATTTCAGCGCGGTTTGGTTAGCCTGACCGAAAATTTTCTGAAAGAAGCTCCTAACCTGAATTCGCGTTCTTCCCAACCCAATATGCTTACTTCGATGCGCTCGATGGCAACCCCGGTCAACTTGATGCCTTTTAACAAAGCGAATAGCGGAACTCAAAAATTAGGCTGGAGCGAATTTTCTTTTGCCGAAGCACGGGCTATTCGAGCCGCGATTGGTGGGACAGTAAATGATGTAGTTTTGACGGTATTATCAGGCGCAGTAGCTAAATACATCGAACTGCACGGGCAAAAAACCGAAGGGCGTTCCTTACGGGTGATGGTTCCCGTCAGTATGCGAAAAGAAGACCAGCGCGGCGCACTTGGCAATTTGGTCTCGGTGTTACCTACCGAAATACCGTTGGACATTAACAACCCGGTGGAACGTATCAAAAGAGTTTCCCAGAAAACCAGCGAACTTAAAGGCGCAAAAGTGGCTGAGGGCATCAGCCTTTTGACCGCTTTGATGGGGACTGTTCCCGCCGGAGTGCAAGCTTTGGTCGGCTCATTAGTCAATACGGCAGTGCCGCCCTTTAATATTGTTTGTACCAACGTACCAGGCCCGCAAATCCCACTTTATGTGATGGGCAACCGTATGACCGCTTCTTACCCTTATGTGCCGACTTCGTTCGGGCTGGGAGTATCGGTGGGGATTATGAGTTACGACCAAAAACTCTTCTTTGGGGTAATCGCCGACGGTCAGGCCATGCCCGATATTGAGAAATTTAAGCAGTTTTTAGATGATTCTTTCGCCGAATTGCGAAGCGCGGCAGGCGTGCCGGAATTAAATCCGCCAGCAGTGGTGACACCCGCCCGAAAAGCCAGCTCCAAAACTCGCACTCGTAAAAAGGAGCAGGCTGTGGCAGATTAGTCGAGCTAAACACCAGCCCCTAAAACTGAACATTTTATTAAAGATACAAAGATTCAGGATACAGGAGATTTTAGTCTAAAGCCAGGACAAGGAAGTCCTAGCACGAAAATTGCAATGCAGCAAGGGTAAGACTGAAACCGTCAGGGAATTTTGTGTCTTTGTGTTTTTATAAGCTGAGGCCAGGTATATATTTATTCAGATAAGAAAGGTGATTGGTAGTCATGGCACAAACAGGCAAATTTCAAAAGGAGCAAAAATCGGCTAACGTCCCGCTGTGGCGGGAAGCCTATTCCGGGCTGGATTGGCTGGCCCTAAAATATTCACCAGTATATTATGGCCTGGGTGTGCCGCGTGGCGACGGTTCGGCGGTGTTAGTCGTTCCCGGTTTTATGGCGAGTGACGTTTCATTGCTAGAACTCAACTTCTGGCTGCGTCGCATGGGCTACAAAGCTTATAACTCGAATATTGGGCGTAATTCCGATTGTTTTGACCACAAAGGCAATCTTTTGGGCGAAACGGTTGAGAAGGCTTACCGGGAAACCGGGCGCAAAGTTCATCTTATCGGGCATAGTCTGGGCGGGATGCTGGCCCGTTCGGTAGCCGGTCAAAAGTCTGAAATGGTCGCTTCGGTCATTACAATGGGTTCACCTTTTAAGGGTATCAAATCACATCCGATTGTTTTGGAAGCAGGCGAGGCGGTTCGTCGTAAAATCCAGACTGAAGGCAAGCGTCCCGCCAATTGCTTTACTGGCTATTGCAATTGCAAAGGTTTCAGGTCGCTCGAACAGGGCCTCAACGATTTTAATATTTTGCAAACGGCGATTTATTCCAAACGGGATGGCGTAGTAGACTGGCGCAATTGCATTAACGACGATGTCAGTACCAATTTCGAGGTCTATAGCACTCATGTTGGTATGGCCTTTAATCCTTTTGTGTACCGCTTGATTGGTAATCGTTTGGACGAAGCCCGCCGCCAGCAAACCCGCCCCCAAACCGAAAAACAAGCAGCGTAGTTTCGGAGTTTTGAGTTTGAATTCGGGATGGCACTACTTTTTCAGGTAGTGCCTTTTCTTATACAGCTCTCCCTCTAACAACTAACAACTCTGGTAAACTCCCGGCCCTAAAAGGGCGGGGCTGATAACATGAAAACTTGGCTAAAGCCGTTACGGGGTTAGGCTAGATTGTGCCATACTTCCTTCTAACTCTAACGCGAAAACTTGGCTAAAGCCGTTATTGGTTAAGCTAGATTTAGCCAAACCCCGCGCCGCCCTTCAGGGCCGTTTTCATGTTATCAGCCCGGACATTCCCTGTCCGGGAGTTTACCACCCAACTTCCAACCCGCAACCCCACACTCAATCCTCAGTCCTCAGTCCTCAGCACTCTAAAATATGCTACAATATTCCCACGCTTCACTGTTAGCTCAAAATTTTAGCAAGGAGTTATTCTAATTATGAAACTGGTATCCTACTACCTGAAAAACGACGATGACCGGGAACTGCGGCGCGGAGTGCTATTGGAAGAAGGCGTGGTAGCCGTGCCGGGCGAATTTAATGCTCTGGGCGGAAGTGATTTAGCCGAAATTCAGGCTTATTTGCAGCAAGCGGGCAAGGCCCAAGTGCTGTCGCTTTCCGAAGTGCGGCTAGGCCCGCCCGTTCCTGCGCCGCCCAAGATTATTTGTGTGGGCCTGAATTATTATGACCATGCCAGTGAAGTAAACATGCCCATTCCGACTACCCCGATTTTGTTTGGCAAATGGGGTAATTCGCTGGCTGGGCCGGAAGACGAAATTGTGCTGGACGGTACCAGCGAACGGGTAGACTACGAGGCCGAATTAACTTTTGTAATCGGCAAAACCGCTTACAAGGTTAGCGAAGCCGAAGCCATGAACTACATCGCGGGCTATATGTGCAGTAACGATGTTAGCGCACGCGATTTGCAATTTGTCACACCCAACATGCAATGGGCGCGAGGTAAATCGTTGAACGGCTACTGCCCGGTCGGGCCATTTTTGGCAACTAAAGACGAAATTAGTGACCCACATAACCTGAAAATTGCCTGCCGGGTAAACGGTCAGACTTTGCAGGACTCCAATACCGACCAGCTAATTTTCAAAATTCCTTTCCTGCTTAGTCACATCAGTCAGGGCATTACCTTGCAACCGGGCGATATTGTGCTAACCGGCACGCCGCATGGGGTAGGCTTTACCCGTAATCCACCGATTTTTATGAAGGCGGGCGACGTTTGCGAAATCGAAATTGAGGGATTGGGAGTTCTTCGCAATACTTTTGTGCAGGGCTAAATTTTGTAACCAATCGGGCCTCCAGACGTTTATAAATCAGGGTGTTTTATGATAGAGATAATTGATTTGCGGGCCGAAGACGAGGAGCTAATCCGGCAGGTGGCGACACTTTTAATGGCAGCCTTTACCGAAATGGCTCCTGACGCATGGCCGACAATCGAAGATGCATTGGCCGAAATCCAGGCATCTTTCGAGCCGAGCCGGATTAGCCGGGTGGCGATAGACGACCAAAATCAGGCGGTGGGCTGGGTTGGTGGTATTTCCCAATACGACGACCATGTCTGGGAATTGCATCCTCTGGCGGTAGACCCAATCAGGCAGGGACAGGGCATTGGCAGCAAGCTGGTAGCCGATTTGGAAGAACAAACCAGACTACGCGGTGGTTTAACCCTCTGGCTCGGCTCGGATGACGAACATAATATGACCTCGCTTGGAGGTATAAATCTTTATCCAAATGTCTGGGAGCATATCGCCCAAATCAAGAATTTGAAGCGACACCCTTACGAATTTTATTTGAAGCAAGGTTTTGTAATCACGGGCGTAATGCCTGATGCTAACGGGCCGGGCAAGCCTGATATTTTTATGGCTAAGTCTTTGCAGTAGAATTCCTGAAATGCTTTATAAACTGGTTAAATCTTTAACAAGGCTACAACTTATTTTGCTGGCGACGGGACTATTTTTAGTAATTGGCTTGCTATTTTGGCTAATTACTTCGGTTACTTCCAGCCCTGTGCCAGCTTCGCAAAAATTGGGGCTGATAGCTACTCCGGCGGGTTCACCTTCGCCCGCTCCAACTAAACTTGCCCCAACCCCAACCCCAACTCCGCTTGTATTAACCGCTCCGCTTAACCCTCAGCACGGGATTCACGCCCCGATTGGCAACCAATGGACAGAAGCCCAGCGTAAAGCTCTGACTGCCTTTCAAAATAGCGCGGGAGAAAAAGCCGCGCCCGGTCTAATCGTGGCTCTTAGTGCTGATATGCAAGCCGCCAGCAATTCCGAAGGAATCCGAATGGAACAGGATTTGTTCCGTTATGAGAAATTGGGTAGCCAAATTTATGTAAGAACGTACCCACAGCGTTTTCCCGGCGGCTTTTCCGAACCACTCGAAAGCAGCAACGGGCGTAACAGTATTAGTGGTACGCCCGAAGATGCCGCCGAAGATATTTTCCGCTTTTTGCACGACCAACAGCAGCGCACCGGGCAGCATTTCACTCGCATTATTCCCGGTAATGAGCTAAATCTGGAATGGCCTAACGTCAGTTATTTTTATAATGTGCTGCCCTGGCAAAGTGGCGACGACCCAATTAAATATGATTATATTAACAATTTTATGGTGAGGCTCTATAAGGCCTGGCAAAACCGCCTTGAAAAGCCGGATGCGGCTCTCTTCCGGGATGTAAAGCTTTATTTTCCAGCAATTGCTCAGGACGGCCATCCCGACTATTTTGGAGCATCCTTTTTTTACGCCGATAACAAACCTGTCGAAAACAAATATGACAAATTGCGTCCGGCGATTACTTTGTTTGGGCGATTTAGCTGGCATAATTATTTCCGGCCAGGCAAAGCCTGGGATGACCGGGCCGCCGCTTACTTCCCGGAATGGCTCAAGCAGGGTTTAGCAAATAATTGGCCTTATGCCATTACCGAAGCAGGTTGGACACCTGACGCGCTGGCTTTACCTGCCCAGGATGATTTGACGGCAAGGCTGGTTAAACACTGGCAAAAGCTGAAATGGAGGATTGATTTAGCCCGCGATACCCGTCCCCAATGGAATACCCAAGACGAAATTTTGAACAATTTACGTTTTGAGGACGACATAAAATATTTTATTGATAGTTGCGCGGGGACGGCGGGCGGTAGTGTAGCCCTAAAGCCGGGGGTAGCGGTTTGGTTAGCCGGTTCAGAGGGTAACTTTATTGAGGCTATCGGGGTTGAACCAAACGGGCAGGTGCGTCGCTGGCTAACCGAATTTGCCGCCTGGAAAAAATGAGCAACGAAGAAATATTATTGTTGACTTACGGGCGGCTGTACCTGTTCGAGCAACCGGGCAGCGTAGCGGCGTTCGGCGGGAGTAATCGCTTTGGCGCGAGCGAGTTCCAGTAGCTCGGCGGCGCGACGTTTATCGCCCTGCCGGAATTCGTACCAACCTTCGGCGGCATAGCGGCGGGGATGGTCTGGCGCAAGCAAACGCAAGCGGCCAAGCGTTATATCGGCCAAAAGCCGCCAATCTGAACGAGCCGTCGCTTCCGAGCGGGCTACCAGAGCATCAATATTAAAAGCATCAAGAGCCAGAGCGCGGTCAGCCCAAAAAATAGCGTAAACCAGCCCCACCGGGTGATACAAGTTCTCGCGTACAAAGCTGGCACTAACCAGCGTTTCGGCAAGCCCGGCAAACCCAAGTGGTGGGCGGCATTGCCCGAAGATTTCAATTGCCTCTTGCAAGCGTTCTGGTTTACCCTCACCACTCCGGGCCAGTTCAATTCCCCGGTTGTAAAAAGCTCTTTGAGCCACATCTTCGATTTGTTCAGACTTATGCTCAGGCCATTTTAGCTGGTTAAGTTCCCCAATAAAGCTTGAAAGCTGCTGGTTAAATTCGGACGTAAACTCAGGCGAACGACGAGCATCGCTGCTGGCGCGGGCTAACCAATCAGTTGCATCAAGCAAGGGCAAAGGCTCAACCTGGGGTGGAGCAGGTGGCGGGGGCGGCGGAATTATCACGCTAGTATCTGACAAAGCTTCAAAACCAGGAATAAGCATTGAAAGCGAAATTGGGCCATCTCCTTCATTTTCAGGCTGAGGCTCTAAAATATCCGAAGAAGCGTCGGCAGCTTCCGTAACGCTGGCTTTCACTTCTACCATTTGAGGGGCGTTTAATTGCGGTTTTTTGTCGGCTTTTTCTGGCAAATCGGCTGCCGCATCGCTATTGGCATTGTTATAAGAAGTAGGCTTAACAGAATTGGCCTGTCGAGCGCAAGCCGCCCACCATGCCTCCAGATAAGGGGCATCGTGGTCAAGTTCCATAATTTGCTCAAGCACTTCCAGAGCGTCGGCGGGGGGCAGACAGGCGGCTTGCCAGGCCATCACTTCGACATCTGAGGGGTAAAGTTTGAGGTAAGCGTGCAGCAATGGTAAAGCATGGGAAATTTGTCCGGCTTTTGCCAGTTCGATTGCTTCGGTTTTTAACCGTAAATTGGCCGTGTTAAGCTTGCGTCCCAATTCTTCCATATTATAATTATATCCAGATCTGTACCCATCATAAAGTCTGTTAATCTCTTCTACTATACACCCATAATTGACATAATTCAAGAGATATAACCCTGCTAAAATTTTAATATTAAAAATCCTGACTTTACGAATTAAGTAAAGTCAGGATTAGAAATTTACCTTAAAATTATCTAAGGGTCGAAGGTAAAATTTTGAGCTGGGCGCGATACTTGGCAACGGTACGGCGGGCCACCCGAATACCCCGGTCTTCCAGTTGTTCGACGATACGCTGGTCGGTGAGTGGCTTGTTACTTTTTTTGGTTTCGGTTTCGATTATTTCCTTGATAACATCTTTAATCGAAAGCGAAGCAGTAAAGAAATCGCTATAAGGTATGACCCGGCGATTGGGTAACATCACGTATTTACCCGCCGTCGCCCGGCTAACCGTACTTTCATGCATCCCAATATAGCTGGCAAGCTGCGAACGGGTCAAGGGGCGCAAACCGCGAACGCCATCCCGCAAAAATTCTTCTTGCGTTTCCACCAGGCATTTTGTGATTTTAAGCATGGTTTCGCGACGCTGGTTAATGTTGGACATAAAGAATTTGGCGCGGGCAACATACTGCCGCACGTGTTCTCGGTCATCAGCGTTGTACTCGGTAGCGTGACCCATGCTCGACAACTGGGCGTAAAGCGGACTCATTTTTAGAACAAATCGCTTTGATTCGACCACTTCTACTTCGTATTCGCCGTCGTGTTCGCTAATAATTACGTCTGGTACAACATAACCGGCTTTAGCCGTCCCGCTTCGCAATTGCAAACCGTTCGGCTCGGAAGTCTGGCCTTCTGCCGGGAAAGGGTTCAGGTAGCGTTTGATAAAGTCGCGGGCTTTATGCACCTCATCTACCGAAATACCCATTTGTTGCGCGATATAGCCGTATTTATGTTCACCAAGTGCTGTTAAATGGCTTTCGATAAGTTCTTTGACATTGGGAGCATTGGTACCGTTTTCGATTACAAACTGAAACTGGATTAAAAGACATTCTTTCAAATCACGTGCGCCCACGCCTGGGGGAGCAACCATTTGTAATTCTTTTAATACTTTTTCGACAATATCTTCTTCAATGTTAAAGGCGTGGGCTACGGCCTCAAGGCTGGTGGCTAAATAACCACGTTCGTCCAGGCTACCGACCAAAAATTCAGCGATGGGCATTTCTTCATTATTTAGCACCGCCGTTAGCTCTGTTAGCAAACGTTCGCTCAAGGACATTTCGGCGGCTACAATTGTAATTGGGTCAAATTCTTCATCGCCACCGCGTCCGCTTGACCAACCTTCTTCGGGGATATAATAATCTTCGGTTGAACCGCTCCCAAAATCATAATCGTCGCTGGTAGATTTATTCTCGGTGGTACGACTGCTCAAACCGGGTGCGCCCGCGCCATCGCTCATACAACGGGGGCAGGCCCGCCCACTATAAGCGGTACCGCATACCGGGCAAGTCTGGCGTTCCAAAAGTTCCAAAGCCGGGTTATCTTCCAGTTCGCGCCGGATTTCTTCCTGTAATTGCTGACTACTCAGGGCCAATATTTGATTTAGAGCAATCAAACTGGGAGAGACCCGCAGACTCTGCTCCTGAGACATACTCAAGCTAGTATCCAACTTCGTCATCTCCTGCTCTAGTGCTATACAATTTTACTACCTCTTTATTAGTCAGGCCCGTGCCTGTTGATTTTATATAACAAAGTTAAATATTAGGCAGCAATCAAGCTGTATGCTATAATCCACAAACCGTTGAACGTTATTATAAATTCGGTTTTTTGTTTTTTTCAAACAGACACAGCTTGTTTCCTTGCCATCTTCATAGCATATAGCGTGCCACACTTTTTAGCAAACTTAAAAGATTAACAGGTTAATTTTAACATAGATTATGAGAACACTGGTATCTTATTTAAATGAAAAAACGCCGCAAGATTTGCGGACAATTGCCGAATTATGGGAAGTTAGCCTGACAGAAAGGCTATATAACGGCAATTCTTTTCAACTGGCCCAGGAGCTGCAAAGCGAGTTTTTGCAACGTCGTTTGCTGGAAAAACTGGATGAAGCTAATCTGAAAGTGCTGGCTTATTTTGTGGCTCGTCCTGCCCAGGGGGTGACGCTGGAAGATATTGTGATAGAGGGCTTGACCGCCGAGGATATAAAGCCGAGCGTCCAGAAGTTGCGATTATTTGGCCTGATTTATCACGAAAGAATTCACGAAGATATTACCGTCGACGAGAATGTGCTACTTGGCCGGGCCAATCGTAGAGGCGGTTGGAACGACATTTACGGCTCACGTAAACCTGCTTCACCAATCACCGCTACTAATCTAAAAATGCAATTGGTGATGCCACGCGAATTGGCGCGTCCGTTCGCCCGTTTGCTGGACGAAAAACAAAACAACAAAAAAGAAAATCAAACAGTCCTGATTAGTCATCTACCCTTGCCGCAATTGTTGGAACGGCTGGAGCCGGAACTAATCGAAAGTATGACAGAACCCTGGGGGATTGCTGCGCTTTTGGGTGAAGCCAAACCCAATGAAATCGCGGCGGAGTTGGCTCGTGCCATGAACGATGCCTATCCGCAGCAAAAAGTGCTGGAAGAATTGCCGGAAGAGAGCCAGGAACTTTTCCAGCAGCTTAAAAATCTGAGCGGACGAACCAGTATGTCGCAATTGCGGCAGGAATTTGTAACTATCAAGCGACTGGGCCGAAATTTGCGGCCACTAATCGAGCATTTGCTGGTCTGGGAAGTTTTCGAGGACGGCGAAAGCCTTGTTTTTATTCCGGCGGAAATTACTTCACCCGGACATAGAGCCAAAAGCGAGACAGCCATTGCCTTGCAAACTGTGGCCGAGCCGCTCCGTGCTACCACTTACCCGCCCTATGCTTTAGCCTGGGATACTCTAACCTTTCTAAATTATATTGGTCAAAACGAAGTAGAATTAACCAACCAATCTTATATTCCCAAACGTCATATCAAAAAGATAGGGGCAATGTACTGGGAATCGGGTGTGGCTGAAGACGGGGAAGGTTCGCCCCGCTTTTCGTTTATGCTGGCCCTGACCGATAAGCTCAAATTATACGAAATAGATAGCCTTAGTCGCCGGATGTTTCCCGGCCCTGGTTTGGACGAGTGGCTAGGCTTGGATATTTTGGAACAAACCCGCAAGTTTTTTGAACATTGGCTAAATACTCCTTTTCTAAGCAGTCAAGTGCCGTACCCTTATTATTACCGGGGCAATGGCGTAGTTGAGCAAACGAATAAAACTATTATTGGTTGGCTAACTCAATGCCAGCCCGAAGTTTGGTATTCGCTGGCTTCGCTGCTCAACAAAATTCAGCGTGAAGAGCCTTATTTTATCCGTCCACGCAAGGATTTGCTCAACCAGTTCGGGTCACAAAGATTACAGGAATTTGCCCGAATGTGGCCGCGCGTTGAAGGGGAAATTATCCGGGTAACGCTGGGTATTCTGGAATGGCTGGGAGTGGCGCGGGTCAGCCGCAACGAGGGCGGCAAAGTTGAGGCTTTTGCTATTACCAAGCTGGGAGCAGAATTAATTGGCATACCTGGCGCAACTCATCAGGAAATCGCCCCTACCGACAAGCCACTTTTGGTACAGCCCAATTTCGAGATAATGGTTTTTGCGCCACAGGTGAATACGCTCTGGACACTCTTAAAGTTTAGCAATCTGAAAAAACTCGACCAGGTTAGCTTATACAACATTGACCGAGCGGCGGTTTTGCGTGGGCTAGAATCGGGCCTGACTGCAACGGTAATGCTGGAATGGCTGGAAAGCCGAAGCGCACAGCCTTTGCCACAAAATTTGGCGGTTTCGATTCAGGATTGGAGCAAAGGTTTCCGGCGGGTAATGGTCGAACGAACGGTTTTGTTGGAAGTGGAAGACCCGGTGGTACTGGACGAACTTCTAAAGACAAAACAATATTCACAATATTTCGTGCGGCGGCTTTCGCCAACGGCGGCGGTGGTAAAATTAAGCGATGCCCGAAGCCTTAATCAGCTTGACTCGCTTAAAGCTTTCAAGAATAAGCTGAAAACTGGGGGCTTTTTCGCTACCTGAGTTTGATTGGGAAAAGAAAATAAGAGTTTGAGGTAAGCCCATGAACAGGATCGAACTGTTGACCTCATTCTTACCAAGAATGTGCTCTACCAACTGAGCTACATGGGCATTATATAGAATTTTAAGAGGTGGGCAGAACAGGATTCGAACCTGTGTAGGAGTTCCCCCCGACGGTTTTACAGACCGTTGCCATTAGCCACTCGGCCATCTGCCCAAATTTGAACTTCAAGTCGGTTAGTCAAATCGCTGGCCTGACAACTTCTTACAGGTTTCCGATTAAGTGTTTCTCCCCTTCCGACTACGGTTTGTATAATAGCAGATTACCCGCAAAAATGCAAATATTTTTGCGGGTAATTGTCGCAAAATTAGCCATGTTTTTGCTTCAAATTATCAGGCTATGTTATAATCAAAAAGTGAGCGAAGAAACTAATCTACAAATCGAAATCAGCGAAGATAACCCGGTAGTTTTTGTACCGGGTTTTATGGCTTCCCGTTTATGGCGTAACCGCAAGGGGCTATTTAGTCCCGCGGTCTTGGTCTGGCCGCTTTCAACTTATTTGCCGCTCACCGGGCTAACTTTGCTACAGGATGAAGCTTTGCTGACTCCCGACGGGCTAGTCGGGAATTACTATGATAATTTGATAGAATTTATCAGCCGACCAAAAGAGCAAGACGGACTGGGCAAGACTAAAGACCGCGATTTTTGGGTTTTCACCTACGATTGGCGGCAATCCTGCCATAATTCCGGCCTACAGCTAAAACAATTTATCGCCGAAAAACTGGCTAAAGCCAACCAGCTACGCCAGGCGCAAAATTTACCTCTCTGGCAAAAGGCAGACATTATTAATCATTCGCTGGGCGGGCTTGTTACCCGTTCGGCTATAATCGAACACGCCGCGACGGTAGAACGAGTGGTTTACATCGCTACGCCTCATTATGGAACGGCCAAAGCTTATTTTGCCTTGCATCCCGACACTAATTCGCGCCTGGTAGATGATTTTGTAAAAGGTTTGATACCGGGCTGGTACTGGGATATTTTACGAGCTTTGCCAAATGTCTGGTTTGTCGAAAATTGGCTATCCCAAATCGTCACCAGTTTCCAATCAGTGTATGAATTACTACCCGACCAGTTTTTTTTAGAAGCACATGATTTGCTGACCGATGCTACCAAGACTCCGCCGCACCCGGTTAGCGGTCTGGAGCAAACTTATTTCCGCCATCCCTGGCAATTCCCGCCCGAAATGCAAAGCCGGATAAAACAGGCTATGCAGTTCAAGGAAATTTTGGGCCGCGAATTGCCGGGAGAACACAATTTGGTGATTTACAATAATAGTTTGCCAACTTACGCTCAAGGCCATTACAATGGGCAAATTATTGTCCCTGAATTATTGCCCACAGGCGATTCTACTGTATCTGAATTCAGCGCAAATCCCGATTCTCAGGCTGACCATTTTGTTATTAACGCTTCTCACACCGAACTCCCCGCTCTGGCTGCTACCCATAAAGCTATCTTTGAGTGGATGACGCGAAAATAGAACAAAACCCGAAATGAGCTTTAATATTTATCCCTTTGCAAAGCTATAAATAAATCGCCCGGAAAGTTCTAATTTTTGACCATAAGGCTAAAAAATGGTATAATATTCTGACAAATAATTTCCGACTTATGCAAGGGGAGTAACGAAAAAATGGAAATCGGCAACGTCCGAGGTATAGATATAGACCAGGAGATGCGAAGCGCGTTTTTGGACTACGCCATGAGCGTAATTGTCCAGCGTGCTTTGCCTGATGTACGCGATGGTCTCAAGCCGGTACACCGCCGCATTCTCTATTCCATGAATGAAAATGGTTATCGTTCGAGCGGGCCGTATCGAAAAAGCGCACGTATTGTTGGGGATGTGATGGGCCGCTATCACCCACATGGGGATACCGCCATTTATGACGCAATGGTGCGTATGGCCCAAAATTTCTCGATGCGCTATATGCTGGTAGACGGTCAGGGTAACTTTGGTAGTCTGGATGATGACCCACCTGCCGCCCAGCGTTATACCGAAGCACGAATGGCCGCAATTGCCGACGAATTATTGCAGGATATTGATAAAAATACAGTTGAATTTATCCCCAACTACGACGGCAAAGATATAGAGCCTACCGTACTGCCAGCCAAGTTGCCCAATTTGTTGTTAAACGGAGCGCAGGGTATCGCCGTCGGGATGGCGACCAATATTCCGCCGCACAATTTGGGCGAACTGTGTGATGCCATTACTTACTTGATTGATAACCCAAACGCTACCATTGAGGAACTGGCCGATAGATTACCCGGCCCGGACTTCCCGACGGGTGGCATTATCTTGGGTCGTGATGGTATCCGCGAAGCTTACACCACCGGGAGAGGTCGTATTATTGTGCGGGCCAAATACCATATGGAGGAAAACAAGGGCCGCTATAGCGTCATTGTCACCGAAATTCCTTATATGGTCAGCAAAAAGACTTTGCAGGAACGCATTGCCGAATTGGTTAAAGGCGGCAAAGTTGATGGCATCAGCGACATGAACGACGAAAGTGACCGAACCGGCATTCGGCTGGTAGTTGACCTCAAGCGCGATGCCCAGCCCAAGAAGGTCATGAACCAGCTTTTCAAGTATACCCAGCTTCAAACCAGTTTCGCCTGTAATATGCTGGCTCTTATTGAAAATGGTAAAGTACCGCGCGTCCTGACTTTAAGAAGAATGTTACAATCCTATATTGACTGGCGGCAGGAAGTTATCACCCGACGCACCCGTTTTGATTTGGATAAAGCCAACGCCCGCGCTCATATTCTGGATGGCTTGCTCAAGGCCATGGACATGATTGATACTGTTATTCAGACCATTCGAGCATCCAGAAACCGGGAAGCCGCTAAAGCAACCCTTACGGTTGACCCGTTTGATTTTACCGAAGCCCAATTCCAGGCTATCTGGGAAATGCAGCTAGGCCGCCTGGCCGCCCTCGAACGCCAGAAAATGCAAGACGAGCTGGTCGAATTGAAAAAGCAAATTGAACGCTTGCAGGATTTGCTGGATAATTCCTATAAGATTTTAGAGCTTATCAAGCAGGATTTGAAGCAACTTAGCGAAAAATATGGCGACCAACGCCGTACCCTGATTTTGGAAGAAGTGGCGGGCGATTTATCTGCCGAAGATTTGATACCCGATGAAACCATTTTGATAACAATTACTGACCGGGGCTATATCAAACGCTTGCCGCACGATACTTACAAAACTCAGCGACGAGGCGGCAAAGGTATTACGGGCATGACCACTCGCGAAGAAGATTATGTCAAGCATACGATTATCTGTGGTACTAACGACAGCTTGCTTTTCTTCACCAACCGGGGGCGGGCCTTCCAGCTAAAGGCGCATGAAGTGCCGGATTCAGGTCGTACCGCTAAAGGTTTGCCGTTGGTTAATTTGATTTCGATTAACCAAAACGAGCTTGTCACCAGCGTTTTGCCTATCACCGATTTCACCAAATCGAAATATTTGATTATGGCGACGCGGCAGGGCAAAATCAAGCGCACTCATTTGAGTGATTTCGCTTCGGTACGAGCGAACGGCTTGATTGCCTTGCGCCTTGAAGAAAAAGACGAACTTTGCTTTGTCTGGGAATCGCAGGGTCATCAGGAAGTAATTATGACTACCGCCGAGGGCAAGGCCATTCGCTTCAAGGAAGAGGAAGTACGGGCGATGGGCCGCGACGCAATTGGGGTCAACGCTATCAAGTTGGTCAACGATGGCGACGTGGTAGTCGGCATGGATGTAATCAATCCGGCTAACGCTGATGCAGATGTGCTGATTATTACTTCCAAAGGGTTTGGCAAGCGTACCCCGATTAGCGAATTCCCGGTGCATGGTCGCTATGGTCAGGGTGTAATTGCGCTCAAGGCCAGCCCCCGAAGTGGACGTATCATCGCTACCCGTGTAGTCCAGCCAACCGACGAGGTAATGCTGGTCACCACAGGCGGGATGGTCACGCGCATTGCGATTAAAGATATTTCGCAGCAAGGGCGGGCCGCTTCGGGCGTAACGGTGATGAGCTTTAAAGAAGGCAAGTCTGATACCGTCGCTTCGGTAGCAATTTTGACCGAAGATAAAAGCGGGCCGCGCAAGGAAGAAGTAAACCTGAACGGCAATAGCTACAACCTGGATGGCAACGGGAATGGCAACGGCAATGATCATATTGTACAAGTGCTGGAAGACACTTTACCGCACATTCCTGACCCTAACCCGAATGGGAATGGGAATGGCAACGGCAACGGAAATGGTCACATCGAGTAAGTGCTTAGGACTGAGGACTGAGTAAAACAAGTCGGAATTAGGAAGTATGAAGTCAGTAAAAAAGCTTGTTTCTTACTATCAACTTTAAACTCAGTCCTAAGCACTGATAAATAAAAAAAGCTCTGACGGGGAACTGTCAGGGCTTTTTGTTTGACTTTCGTTTTTATTCACAAGTATGTTAAGCTGTAGCAATAAGCTTGAGCGGTTATTGCTCAATTACTTTTTTGGCCGGGTTTTGGCTGGAACGGCGGGAATTAGTTTTACAGTAACAGGTAAAAATTATGCAAGTTTTGACGGTAGATATAGGAACTGGCACACAGGATATTTTGCTTTACGATAGTGAGAAATCTATCGAAAACAGCTTTCAAATGGTGCTGCCTTCGCCAACGGTACAATTGGCCCAACGGGTAAAAACGGCCACGCGGGAAAGACGGAGCTTGCTGATTGGCGGGGTGCTAATGGGTGGCGGGCCGGTAGGCTGGGCGGTGCGCGACCACGCCAAAGCGGGCTACCCGGTGTATTGCCTGCCCGACCCGGCCCGTACCTTTGACGACGATTTGAGCGCAGTCGCGGCAATGGGAATTAAAATCATTTCGGATGAGGAAGCTCAAACCCTTATACTTGGCCTGCCAGATTTGGAGTATGTGCAGTTCGGCGATTTTGATTATGAGGCGATTGCGGCCAATTTCGAGCGGTTTGGGGTAACATTTGCGCCGGATGCGCTGGCTCTGGCTGCTTTTGACCATGGAGCTGCCCCGCCCGAAATTTCTGACCGTCGCTTTCGCTTTGATTATATAAGTGAAAAATTGAATTTACGCAATCAGTTGTCCACCTTCGCTTTTTTAGATGAGGCCATTCCTGACCGCCTGACCCGGCTGGAAGCGATAGCGCGTTCCGCCCGACCTTTTGTTGCGCCGGAAAAACCGCTAATGCTGATGGATACTGGCCCGGCGGCGGCTTTAGGTGCGCTGGACGATACGCAGGTCGCCCGCGCCGTCGAGGGTGGCACAGTTTTGCTGGTTAATCTGGGCAACTTTCACACACTGGCTTTCCTGATGGAAAAAGGTATTATTTCAGGTACGTTCGAGCATCATACCGGCGAATTGCAGCCGGGCCAGCTTGAGAATTTGCTGACAAAACTGGCTATGGGCGAATTGACCAACGCCGAGGTTTTTGATACGCAGGGACACGGCGCAGTCTATCTTTCACAACCCACCGCAGAAGCGGGTCTACTAGCCGTGACCGGGCCACGCCGCAATCTGCTAAGAGGCAGCACTGTCAAGCTGCCCGGCAAATCGTTACAGCCTTACTTTGCCGTACCAAATGGCGCAATGATGTTGGCCGGAAACTATGGCTTACTCCGCGCCCTTCAACAACTACGCCCCAACCTCGATTTAGCCCTTGAACAAACCACTCTCGCCAATTTGCCAATGAACTGGTAGGAGGTTAGCTTTTGTGAAATCGGAACCATTCCAAAGTTTGGCGGATAGCGTCGCGCTGCGGGATGGCCTGATTGCCGAAAGCTTGCTCGAATTTGCGATGGTCAACGACAAAGGGTTTATCGAATTCGTAAAACATTTCGCCCATTTCCCGGATTGTGGGAACAAATAGCCCGACCATAGCTAACATCGGCTTACTAACCGCGCCTACTTTAGCCGGATGTCCTGCTTCTTCAAAAATCAAATTGATAAATTCGCGGGTGGTTACAGTCGGGGCATTTGGAATGTGCCAGACCTGGCCGAGTGCTTTATCGTGTTCGCCCAAAGTTACCAAACCGCTCCCAAAATCTTCAATATAAGTGTAAGTATGAGGTAAATCCGGCTTACCCAACACTGAAACTTTCTTGCCCGCCAGAGCCGGATAAAACACTCTGTCGCCTACCGCCGAGGCAAATACTCCCGGCCCGTAAAAATCCGAGCCGCGCCCAATCGCTACCCGAACTTTGCCGCTTTGATGAGCTTCCAGTAAGGTTGCCGCCATTTCACCCCGTACTCTACCCTTGCGGGTCTGGGCGGCGTTAGGCAAAGCTTCGGTTAAAGGGCCATCAACCTCACCATACATATACAAGTTATCGCCTACCACTAATTTTGCTTCGGCAGCCGCCGCGCCTTCGACAATTCCGGCTTGCAAAGTGGGAAACTTGGTCGGCCATTCGGTATAAGCGGGTTGGGCGCACTGATAAACTACCGTTGCCCCTTTGCAAATTGCGCGAGTGCTGGCCGGGTCATAGGCATCGCCCGCTACAACTTGCACTCCGACGGGAGCTTCTGCCGCCTTACCACTCCGATTAACCATTTTGACAGTTTTGCCGCGTCGGGCTAATTCACGAGCTACCGCCATTCCTAGCGGGCCAGTGCCAAACACAACATGTAATTCTGAATTCTGCTTTTCCATTTTGATAACTCCTTTGGGGGGATAAGGGGTTCTGGACGAACCCCTAAATTTTGGCAATAAGAAACTAAGGCTCAAGATTGAGCAATTTGGCTTAGGTTGTTAATCAGCCTGAATACTTTTTCGCTTTATCAAATAAGGCTAGGCTAAAGGGAAATTAACTTACCAGAGGAACTGCCTGTGAACTAGGAACTCGTTTGCTGATAAACAGGGAAACTGCGATTGCGACCAGCCATAAAGACATAACAGTGTAACTAATGGTATTAAGTGTGGCGAAGATTTGACCTAACCCGAATTGTTCCAAACTGCTTATCAGTAAGCCTACACCAGTCGCTACACCCAACCAGCCCAGCCAAGTCTTGAATAAGCCCGACTGTAGCATCACTACTGAAAGCATAATTATCCAGATAGCGGTGAAGACGTAACCTAAATTTTCCCCAACTGACATTCCGGCATAGCGGTTGAAAGCTTCGTAAGTTACCGCTACCGCCTCACGGGTGGTCGCACTTGAAGCCGGGTTAAGATAGGTATCAGCCAAATAAGGGGTCATAATCGGCCAGCGAATAAACCCTAGAAACTGCACCACTCCGGCAGTCGCTCCGAAAGCCGTCGCCACATTCAGGAAAACCGAGCTTTTCCGCTCTAAAACTTTTTGCAAAAGCAACGAAAGCGGTATCATCAGTACCCCGGTCATCGCGAACAGGTAATAAGCTACCCGGATAGTGGTACTGTTCTCGTTAAACAATCGCAGGGCGGTGTCGGCGGGTTCACGCAGTATTGCCGGGAATTTAAACACTGCCGACAAAACTGCAACACACACCATAAGTAGCACGAACTCAACTAGCAACAGAATACCAGTTACTCTATTGACCGAAATTTTGCTATTCACTTGAGAAACTCCTTTACTGCTTAATGCTTTTTACTCGACGGCTGGTAAAAGCCTCAATTGTCGTAAATGCGCTTTTACCTCAAAATCATAAAATCGACCAAAATCACCCAAAAAATCCAGATGATTATAAAGTTCGAGCGTTACCAATCCCTGTATCAAGCCCCAACCCTGCAAGGTCAGGTGCAAGGCCGGGAGCGAAAGCTGGCCTGCGTTATAAGTCTCAGCCCACCCCATAAGCGGTTGCACTATTTCAGGCGGTAGCTCTTGTCGGTATTCTGCCGGTATTTTTAATTTCCCGGCCCGCTCCGCCTCCTGAAAAATCATTACAAGCGGCAAAAAAGCTTGTTGCGTCACCGGCACTGTAATTTCTGGTGGAGCATGATAACCGGGAATAGGGCTACCAAAAATAAGCATATACTCTACCCGATGCGCCAAAGCCCATTCCCGGTAAGCCAGCACCGCCGCCAAACAACGTTCCCCGTATTCCTCAGTTGGGCCAGAAGCGGCGGCAGTATGCAAGGCCGCTCCCAACGAGCTGTAAGCATCCACAATCAGGGCGGTTACAAGCTCGTCCCGGCTTCCGTAATAATTGTACAAGGCCGGTGCGCTCATCCCCATTTCGGCGGCTACCCCTCGTAGTGAAAGCCCGGATGTCCCCTGTTCGCCCATTTGCTTCAAAGCAACCGCCTTGATTTCCTCTTGCGTCGCCTCTCGCAACCGTTCGCGTCGGGTCTGCATTAGTTTGTCCTTTTCCTTCTGTTTCTACAAGCGTTTATTCTTATTAGCGTTTGTAGTTTTAATTAACACTGTTAATAGTGTATACGCTATATAAGCTTTTGTCAATAGCCTTTCAAGGGGAAAATCGGAAATCGAAAATCGAAAGTCGGAGCGGAACTTGTAGGAAAAGGCTCTGCCCTTCGATTTTCGGGCAACCAGTCAACTGACGGAGCAGCATCCCACAACTCACAAACATTTCACCACAGAGAACATAAAGGATACAGAGGTTTCACAGAGAAACTTGTATCCTGCATTTTTTCCTAACAACTAACAACTTCCTCTCTAACAGCTCTGTTCCCCCGACAACCCTTCCCAACTCAAAACCCAAAATTCAAAACTCAATGTAACTATTCAGCCAGGGCCAATTGACAAAGCTGGTAAACTAACTTTATGAGCTTTGAGCAACAACTAGCCACAAAAGAATTGGAAATCGCCCAACTCCGTGAGCAACTAGCTTCAGGCGACACTTTGATTGCCCAATTGGTGCAACGTGTTGAAACCCTTGAAGCCCAAATCGCTCAAGATAGCCATAATTCGAGTAAACCACCTTCCTCCAATGGCTTCAAAAGACCACCCAAAAAGCGTAGTCTTAGAACTGCCAGTGGCAAGCAGCCCGGTGGTCAAAACGGTCATAAGGGTCAAGCTTTGTGCCAACTCGAAGAAAAAGAAATTGACCAAATCATAGTCCACCAGCCCCAGCAGGGCGAAATTGGCCTAAAGGGTCGCGTGGTAAGGCCAAACAAAGTAAAGCCAAGAATTTGCTAGACCGGCGCGAGGCACAGCGTAAGTCGGTCTTGTTATTCGGCTATAATTTTGAAGTACCGTTTGACAACAATCAAGCCGAGCGTGATATTCGGATGGTTAAAGTACAACAAAAGATTTCAGGCGGTTTTCGGAGCGAAACTGGTGCCAGGTATTAGTGTCGCATCCGAGGGTATCTTTCGACGATGAAGAAGCAAGGTCAGAATTTGCTGGTGGCTTTGCTCGAAACCTTGTTGGGTCAACCGCCTTTACCAAAAGTTCTGGCCTGAATAGTTACAAGAAATGTTCCAATGGAGAAATAAAATGAGCTTAAGCGAAACAAATAATTCTGAATTGCAGCAGAAGCCGGATTATGCGGCGTTGGCAAACTTAAGCATCTGGCAGCTTCTAGCCCGCCAACGCGAGGCTATGCCCGAACGGGAAGCGGTAGTTTTTGCCAATCGACGGGTAACTTTTGGTGAGTTGGCAAATCAGGTTGAGCGGGTAGCGGCCAGTTTGTTCAAGCATGGGTTGCGTAAAGGCGATATGCTGGCTTTGCTAATGCCGAACTGGACGGAATTCCTGGTTACTTTTTATGCGGCGGCTCGGCTTGGGGCAGTAATCGTTCCGCTCAATATTCGTTATCGCCAAAACGAAATTGAATATATTTTGCGAAATAGCGAAAGCAAGTTTTTGGTTACTTGTGCCGAATTTGGCAGTCACGATTATATTGCCTTGATTAACAGGTTGCGACCCGGCTTGCCGAATTTGGAACAAGTGATAGTGGTGGGGCAAGCGGCGGGCGGGCCGGGATTGTTGGCCTGGGAAAGCCTTTTGCACGAACCCGTATTTGAATTGCCCGAAGTTGAAATTAATCCTAAAGACGATTTGTTTATGCTGCTCTACACCAGTGGCACAACTGGCTTACCCAAAGGGGCGATGCTGACCCATTACAATATTGCCTGGAACAGCACCGCTATTGCCGAAGCTCTGGAAGCTACTTTGGCAGCAGTCCCGCTTTTTCACGTTTTCGGCGTAACCTGTTGCGCGACCCCACCGGGTTTAAGCTGTTCTTTGATAAATGTGTTAAAAGCCGTATAAGCTGATGATTCCCCCTCTAACACCGTCCGGCTTCGCAAATTATCCAGAAACTAGCATCCAAATTCCTTGCTAATCTAAAATTAATCTTTAATTCATTAAACCTTCATCGACTTTTTATAGGATTAAAGCCTGAATAGAATTCAGGTATTATTTTTTACGTTCAATAAATGCTTGAGTGTTATAGTAGATTAATAAAAAGACTTTATTAACAAATAGACATGAATATGTTAGTTAGATAGATAGACAGAGGAAAGAAATAGAATGTTTGGTTCGTTAAATATAAATTTTAGTGACGTGGCAAATGCCGCAACCTCCGGTGAGGGTGGTACGATGTCATCGCTTCTTCAATTTGTAATTATTCTGGCGATTATTATCCTGGCGGCCAAAGCTTTCGGTTTTCTAAGTGTGAAAATTGGTATGCCTGCTGTATTGGGCGAACTTTTAGCCGGTGTAATACTGGGTCCGACCTTGCTTAACTTGTTTGGACTGCCTTTTGTAACCGATACTCATCTGCTCGAAGGGTTCAATCACCTGGCTGAAGTCGGCGTAATCTTACTGATGTTTATGGCCGGTCTTGAAACCGATCTGAAAGCTATCGGACGGGTGGGTAAGGTAGCGGTCCTGGCGGGAGTGTTAGGGGTAATTGTACCGCTCATTATAGGGGCCGGTAGTTCGCTACCTTTTGGCTTCACTGTACAGCAGGCTATTTTTATAGGGATCATCCTGACCGCTACAAGTGTTTCCATTTCAGCTCAGACGATGCTAGAGCTGGGTGTCCTCAAACGCAAAGAGGGGATTGCCCTCCTGGCAGCAGCCGTGATTGATGATGTACTGGTAATTGTGGTTTTATCAATAGTTATCGCCCTGACCTCAGGTGGCGGCAATCTGCTGGACATTGGCCTGGTGCTGGGCAAGATGGTGGTTTATTTTCTGGTAGCGGGGCTTATAGGTTGGAAAGTTTTGCCCTGGCTGATGCGCCAGGGTCAAAAACTGCCAATCAGCGAAGGTCTGACCGCTCTTACCGTTGTAGTTATACTAGCTTATTCCTGGACGGCGGAATACCTGGGTGGCGTTGCCCTGATTACCGGGGCGTTTATGGTTGGAGTAGCCGTTTCCCGGACCAACGTCAAGCACGAAATAGAAGAAAAATTTCATACTCTGACCTACGGCTTCTTTGTGCCGATCTTTTTCGTCAGTATCGGGCTGGCTGCCAACCTGGCTGCCCTGGCCCCCTCGGATTTACTATTTGCAGCAGTTATAATCCTGGGGGCAGTCCTGGGTAAGATTATCGGGTGCAGCCTGGGGGCTCGGTTGGGTGGATTTGATAACACACTCAGTTTGCGGCTGGGACTGGGCATGATCAGCCGGGGTGAAGTCGGTTTAATCGTGGCCTCAGTCGGCCTGACCCAGGGTTTAATCGGCCAGAATGTTTATGGGGTAATGGTGCTAATGGTCCTGGTAACGACTCTCTTAACACCGCCCATCTTAAAACTGGTCTACAAGAAGGAAAAACAGTCCGAAGCTGGACTGGCCGCAGCCCAGGTAACACAAGCAGGAACAACACCGATACTTCTTCAGAATACAGTGGGTCGGCGTTATACAGCGGCTCTTGAGAACAAGCTCTTCCAACCCCAGGATGACTATGTTTACACCAGGGAAGCCAAAACATAGTAAAGCCGGTCCGACCTAAAATTATAAAACTGGCTGTAAAAAAGAAGGTGAAGAAATATGAACCAGAAAAGCCGACCCTTACTGGTGGGATTAGTTTTAAATGATCCCAACCTTTTAGAAAGAATAATAGACGATTGGGAGGCGGCTGGGGCCGGTGGGGCCACCGTACTGGATTGCGCTGGAAGGCACCAGCTCAAAGAAGCTCTCCAAAAAGATGACGTGCCGCTCTTTCCTTCGCTGGCAAACATTTTAAGAAATGACGAGGTAGCCCAAAAGTTTATCTTTTCAATTGTCGAGGATGGGCCAACCGTGGACCGGATTATTGACGCGACCGAGCAAATCACCGGCGACCTTTTCGAAGAGAATAAAGGGATCCTATTTGTCTTACCTTTGAATTTTGTATTAGGTTTACGCTCCCAGAATAGAAAAGGTTAGTTTTAAAAACTAACCACCAATTGAATGGAGGTATGACCGGTTGGTTGCGGGCCAATTTAGCCAAAGGTAATAAGCAGGTTAGGGTATTGTTCTAGTTAGGTTAGGATAACAAAGCGGTCTCCGAAACGTATAGAAGGTGATAAGCCAAATATACAATTCGGAGGTAAACCAATGATAACTAACCTTTGCCATATTTATGCTTAAATGTACTAGCTTGATGATTAAGCCAGAAACAAAAATCGTGCAAAGCTATCTTTGTCGCTAACCGGGCCATAAATTTGTACTTACAAATATAATACACTCCTGACGAAAGGCAAATCTATAATATCCTTCTTTTGCTGTGTCATAATAACTTGACTCTCAGGTTTGAGCCAGGGTATTTGTCTACAATTTCGTATAGACAAATACCGCCAATTCTCTTGACAAGCGGCGAACCTATGCTATGATTTTCTTACTTAGCTTTACCATTATCCGCCGCACCCCACACTTACGATTATTTTATGCAAATCGCTGGACGACCTCGTGCTGTTTTTGCGCTTAATGATGCCGTTGCTTTAGGTCTATTGCAGGTGACACAACGTCAGGAAATACGAGTGCTGGAGAATTTAGCCCTCGTTGGGTTTGATTGATTATCTGAATTTTGCGTTTTACCCCACTCCACCACTCACTACGGTGGCCCAACCCCGCATAGAGATAGAGATACACGTTACAAATTGACTTATAACATAATAATTAGCGAGGAGGCTAAAGATCGTATGAAGAGGTACTTTCCGCTAGGAGTGATTTTCGCTTTGATAGCAACCCTGCTTTTAAGTGCCTGCGGTGATAATACCGCAGCACCTACCGCAGCATCCACGACAGCCGCAGCCGGAGCATCCGCCGCAGGTGCTACCACGGCTGCCGCTGCTACCGCCGCCCAAGCTGCTGATGCCGGTAGTCTGGTCTGGCTTTCTACCCAGTTCCAGCCGATAGAGGAGCAAGAAAAACTTAGCAAAACAATCCTCAAGGATTTTAAGGGCAAAGTAAGTTACGTCCAGAAAGATAACGGCCCTTACACCGATCAGATGTTGGCCGAGAGCAAGGCGGGTAAAGTATCAGCTTCCTTGTTGGGTGGTTTGCATGGGGATTTCCCACCTTTCATCCAAAATGATTTGTTGGAAGATTTGACCCCCTTAGCAACCAAACTAAAGGATCGAGGTATCCCGCAGAATTTTCTTGACCTGGGCAAGATGGGTTCGACCAAGCAATATTATATCCCCTGGATGCAGGCTACGTATGTAATGGCTTATAATAAAAAAGCTTTGCAATATTTGCCGCAAGGCGCGGATGTGAATAAGCTGACTTATGACCAATTCAAGACCTGGGCTGCCAACATCCAGAAAGGGACGGGCGAACGCAAGTTTGGTCTACCTGCTGGCCCAACCGGGTTAATTCACCGCATCCTGCAAGGCTATCTTTACCCGGCCTTCACCGGCCAGAACGTGATTGGTTACAAGTCGCCTGAAGCTGTCCAGATGTGGACTTACTTCAAAGATTTGTGGCAATACGCCAATCCACAATCGGTCACTTATAATCTGATGCAAGAACCGCTTCAATCTGGCGAAGTCTGGTTAGCCATTGACCATACCGCCCGCTTGATTAATGCAGTGACTACTGCCCCAGACGATTTTGGTCTGGCTCCTGCGCCAACCGGCCCGAAAGGTCTGGCCTTCATGCCGGTGCTGGCCGGGTTAGCTATCCCGAAGGGCGCTCCCAATAAAGCTGGAGCGGAAGCCTTGATTGATTATATGAGCCAACCGGCAGTTCAAGTTAATGTCTTGAAACAACTGGCTTTCTTCCCTGTTTCCAAAGCTGATTTGCCTACCGACCTCCCCGCCGGAATCAAGCTGGAAGCTGCCGCTGTATCTGCTCAGATTGGGGCATCTAACGCCCTGCCCGCCTTACTCCCGGTTGGATTGGGTGCCAAGAATGGCGAATTCAACAAGGTTTACACTGACACTTTCCAGCGTATTGTTTTGAAGAACGAGAATATTCAAACGGTGCTGGACGAGCAAGCCAAGACTATGCAAACTATTTTGAACGATGCCAAAGCACCTTGCTGGTCGCCCGACCCGATTAGCACTGGGGCTTGCCAGTTAAAATAACGTTCGTTTCGTCCTCTCTTTCGTTTCAAACTTTGGCTCTAAGGCTGGGGCAGCCCTGGCGGTTGTCTCAGCCACTACTCTATTAAATCCGATGGTGCAAATAATATGAGTATCAAAGAAAGCCCTGACCCAAAAATAGGCGGAATGTCAGGCGCAGCCGCAGCCCTCCCCTTTAAACGCAGACGGCGCAAGTTTGATTACTTGCCCTACTTGCTATTGCTCCCGACAACGCTTTTCCTTACCCTCTTCTTTGCTTATCCCATGGTGCAATCGTTTATTACCGCCTTACAGGATAGCCAGGGCGGTTTTACCTTCGATAACATCAACACCATGATTAAGGATGTGAACTTCGGGGATGCCCTGCGAAATACTATTGTGTTCATTGTGATTATGGTTCCGCTTCAAGTTGTGCTGGCCCTGATTATGGCCCTGATAATTAACGCCGGACTTAAAGGGACAGGCTTTTTTCTTTATATCTGGACTGTTCCCCTGGCAATCTCCGATCTTGCCGCCGGAATTGTCTGGTTGGCGATTTTCACTCAGCGCGGCTATATTAATTCGGTACTAACCCAGCTAGGTTTGGTTCAGACTCCTATCTCTTTTTTGAGCTATGAGAATCCAACCTGGCTATTTACGGCGGTAATTTTGGCCGAGCTGTGGCGGGCAACCTCAATTGTAATGGTTATTCTGGTAGCCGGTTTACAGGTTATTCCCAAAACCTATTCGGAAGCGGCAGAAATCTTTGGCGCTTCGCCCTGGCAACGTCTCCGCTACGTAACCTTGCCCATGCTCATGCCAAGTTTGCAGGTCGCTCTAATCCTGCGAACCATTTTGGCCTTCCAGACCTTTGCCGTGGTAGTAGCACTGGCCGGACGAGCCTTACCAGTGCTGACCGGGGAAGCTTACAACTGGTATAACACCTATCGCAATGTAGGTGTAGCAGCATCTTACGCTTTGCTAATTTTGCTACTATCTATTGTGAATACCATTATTTACCTGCGCTTCTTGCAGACCAAGAATGAACAAATGGCCTAGCGGAGAAGGGAAGAGGCAGAAATGAGTGTAGTTGAAAAAATTGAGGAAAAAGACGCTCCTCCCAGTCCCTCCAAACCAGCGCAACCTGCTCTCAATTCGCGGAAGTTGATGCGGTTTGGCCTTTATGTGCTGGCAGTTACCCTTTCGATATGGATTATAATACCGCTTTACTTAATCACGGTTTCCACTTTCAGTACCCGCAACGCTATTACCACGAAATGGCCTAAAGATTTATTTCCGAACCCGGTTTCTACCGAAACCCTCGAGTTCTTTCTCAATGCCCAGGGAGTAATGCCCTCGGTGGTCAATAGCCTGATTGTAGGGCTTATAACTTTGGTACTGTCGCTGCTAATCGGCGCACCAGCGGGTTATGCCATTGCCCGCTTTATCTTTCCGGGCCGCGATACTTACAAGATTTTGATTTTGACGACCCGCGCTTTTCCGATTGTGATACTGTCCATTCCCCTCGCCGTTACTTTTCTAAATTTTGGCCTCTACGATACCCTCTTCGCTGTGGCAATTGTGCATACTGCCCTGGCCCTACCACAGACTATTTTAGTGACGAGCAGTATTTTTGTGGGTGTCCCGGTAGAACTAGAGGAAGCCGCTCTGACGCTTGGCTGTCACCGAATGCAAGCCTTCACCAAAATTGTGCTACCGATGGCCTTGCCGGGACTGGCGGCGGCTTCGATTTTCGCCTTTGTGCTTTCCTGGAATGAAGTATTTGCGGCTACTATTCTAACCGTGCAAAATCGTACTCTTCCAGCCCAGGTTCTCAGCTCGCTTAACAGTTCAACCTTACCGTTAAAGTATGCCGGTGGTTTTATCTTAATTGTGCCGTCCCTGTTATTCATTCTAATCATTCGCCGTTACCTGCTCGGTATGTGGGGACGGGTCATAAAGTGAGGTAAAAGAGTTATGGCTGAAATTCGGCTGGAAGATATTTTCAAACTATTTGGCAAAGTCGCCGCAGTAAATAAGGTAAGCCTCACGATTCACGACGGCGAATTTATGGTATTGCTTGGGCCGAGTGGCTGCGGCAAAACTACTCTGCTACGCTGCCTCGCCGGACTCGAATTGCCGGACGGCGGTAATGTTTTTATTGGCAACCAGGATGTAACAGAGTTCTCGCCGCGCAAACGCAATATCGCGATGGTCTTTCAGAACTATGCTGTCTTCCCACACATGAGTGTGTTCGATAATATTGGCTTTGGCCTGAAAATGAAAAAGCTTAACAAGAGCGAAATTCAAGAAAATGTGATGAGGTCGGCAAAGCTGCTGGAAGTGGACAAATATCTGGAGCGTTACCCCGCTCAACTTAGTGGCGGACAACGCCAGCGCGTTGCCGTAGCACGAGCCATTGCTATGAACCCGGCGGTGCTTTTGATGGACGAACCACTCAGCAACCTGGATGCTCTTTTGAGAATGCAAATGCGAGCCGAACTCAAGCGATTATTACAGGACATTGGCGCAACCACGGTTTATGTGACCCATGATCAGGTCGAAGCTTTAGGAATGGGAGACCGAATTGCCGTGATGAAAAGTGGAGAAATTGCCCAGGTGGACGTTCCTATGAAGGTTTATACCGACCCGGCGAACACTTTTGTGGGTGGTTTTATTGGTAGTCCGCCGATGAATTTCCTCAACGGAAAAATCGAGCGGGAAAATGGGGCTATGGTAGTAGATATTGAGGGACAGCGTCTGCCTGCTCCGGCAAATCTGGCATCTATGGTCGGGCAGAAGGTGATGGTGGGCTTGCGGGCCGAAAATATTCAGGCTACGGATAGTTCTGCCCCCCCTGGTATTCCGACTAAAGTGCTGGTGGTCGAGCCGCTTGGTTCGCATTTGCTATTGACTACTCAGCTTGGTAATCAGTCGTTGAAAGTGGTAACGCCCGCCGATTTCCCAACTGGCCCAAACCAATCCCTCTGGATACGACCAGACCTGAACAAGTTACGCTGGCTTGACGCGGAAAGCGGCGCACTTTTAAACGTGAACTAAAATACTAGACCGCAAACGCTCCTAGAAACCTCTTGATTTCGGGGATGGGCTGGTAGCTGGGTCGGTCAACGACCAGGGGCGGTTGGTTATGCTCAACACCTACCACCCCGATTATGGCTATGTTACCCTTGCTGGCATGATTAAGTCTTTGTGCTGGTGTACCGGGCTGAACAGGCTTCCAATTTACATGGTTTTAGCTTTAGTTTTGAGCTATCTATAATACCTTTTGAAGAGCCAAATTGTTTTCTCGAAACTAGTGCAATACCACCAGACATAGCTGGTCAGGAAATTTAAACCCAGTTCGGCGAGACGTTCATTGGTGAGGCGACACCAGACGGCGTGCATGGCAATTGGTTCAGCCGCATCTCTTAACCTGCGGGCAGAGCGGGCGTTTACTACGGCTTCAATCGGGGTAGTGGCTTTAACCAGCTGGAAAAAACCCTGAAGGGCGGTGGCGTAGTCCATTTGTTTTCTCCTCCTCTCTTTTCTTCTCTTCAAAATATTACAACAATCAGGGAGAAGACCAACCTGTTAGCGAAAAGAGAATTGGTAAAATGAGCAAGCGAGACAGGATAATGCCAAGTCTGAAAGGAATGTACTCAATCAAGAGGGTTGGGCGTGTGCAACGCGACCCTACAAAAGCTTATAACCCTTTCAGACTGGTATAAGACCGTCCAGCTTGCTTTGCATTCAGTTCGCAAAAGTCAGTTTTATTTTCAGTTTTTTAATTACTAATTTACTTAACATGAAATTTAGCTCTTGCGTTTGGGCATGTTCAAGGCCCCCAGGTCGACCTTCCCGGCGGTGCGTTCGTAGAAATCACTGAAATTGCCAAAGTATTCCTTAATCTGACCATTTTCGATCGCTACAATTTTATCGACCACTTGATCCAAAAAATAACGGTCGTGCGAAATTACCAGGATAGTACCATCAAAATCCATCAGAGCGTCTTCCAGAACAATCATCGAAGGAATGTCGAGGTTGTTGGTGGGTTCATCCAGAAGCAGAAAGTTGATACCTTTCAGGCCCAACCCAACCAATTGCAGGCGGCTTTTCTGGCCTCCGCTCAAATTACCTATCGGAGTAAAGCATTCGTCATAATCCAATAGCAGCCGACCCTTTAGCAGCGCGACCGCTTTTTCATCAATCATAGGCTGGATCGAGCGAACGTAATCAACCGGGGTCTGGCGAAGGTCAAGAGTTTCTTGCTCTTGTGAATAGTAACCTACTTTTACCCTGGCCCCAAGTTGGATTGTGCCGGTGGTCGGGTTTTCTTCGCCCAGGATCAATTTGAAAAGAGAGGTTTTACCACTACCATTTGGCCCGACCAGGCCGATTCTTTCTCCATATTGGATTGAAAGGTCAAAGGGAGCGTATAACTGGCGAGTACCATAAGTCATTGAGACATCTTTCAGCCGCAGAACTATTTTGCCGCTACGTTCCTCCTGGCCGAATTCCAGTTCGACTGTGTTACGGTTGAGAATCGGCTTAGGCGTATTCTCCAGTTCGGCTTTGCGGACATTAAGCTGTCTCTTTTTGCTCTGGGCCCGGCCTGCAAACTTCAGATTCAAAGAAGCCCATAATTTTAACCGACGGGCGGTTTTTTCCAACTCCTTTAGCTCACGCTTTTGCATTTCATAAAGTTGAGCTTCTTTTTCCAGGCGGCGTTGTTTGGCCTCCCGGAAACCGGAATAGTTACAGTGATATTCGTAAATCTTGCCGTCTTCCAGCTCGAAAATATGGTTGATAAAACGATCCAGGAAATAGCGGTCGTGTGAAATGGTGGCTACCGCGCCATCGTGGGCCGTGATGTATTGTTCTAGCCAGTCTTTGGCTTTAATGTCGAGGTGGTTATCCGGTTCGTCCAGTAATAGCAAGTCCGGTTCTTTTACCAGCAACCGGGCCAAACCAATCAACTTTTTCTCGCCCCCGCTTAGTTCGCTGGCCGGTTGGCTGAGTTGTTCCTCGGAAAAGCCGATACCTTTGAGTACCGATTTAATTTTGGACTCGTAGTTATAGCCGTCGGCCTGCTCGAACTGTTCCTGAACTACGCCATACTTGTCCAGAATGTCCTGGAACGTGGCCGGGTCAGAGGTAATCGCCGGGTCGCTCATCTGGGCTTCCAGTTCCTGGAGTTGCTTATGCAGATTAATAATTTTAGGGTCGGCACGCATGACCATATCCAGCACTGTATCATCCGGGTTAGCCTTTGGTTCTTGTTCTAAATAATCAATCGAGGTACCTCGTGATATAACCACAGTCCCCGAATCAGGTGGCTGCTTGCCAGCCAGGATTTTGAACAGAGTGGATTTCCCGCTGCCGTTTTCCCCGATTAAAGCAATTTTGTCACCTTTATTAATTTCAAAATCCAGGTTATCAAAAATTAGATTGCCACCGAAATATTTGTTAAGCTGCGTTGCACGCACTAGCATTTCTTGCTCCAATTGTATATATAAGTTTTGAGATAATACTAAAATTTGTTACGCTGGTTATTCTCTATTAGAAATGTTTTTACCATCAACCAATTCCAGTATTCTTTGCAAGGCTATACCGTCTTGTTGCGCCTGCTGTGTGGTTTCAAGAATAATTGCTAACCACGATCTTGTCAATAAAACCAGGTAAACTATAATATACCCATAAAACTGGCTCTACGCCAACTTTGGTGCTAAAGTTTTGTATCCCACCTTTTGAGGAGAGGTCAACTTGGTAATGTAGTTCAAGGTTGCTATATTTTTACCTAAAGCCTATAGAAGTGAAGTACACCGATGTGCTTTTCTTGTCGGTGGGTTAGACTAGCAGTGGAAGTAAACAAACCTCTGATAGCTTAACAAGTTCGAGACGAGAAAGGAACATCTATAATGACTACTCAACTGGATAACAAATCCATTGTACGCCGCTTTGCTGAAGAAGTTTTTAACAATGGCAACCTAGCGGTAACAGCCGAGACTTATGCCCATCAGGACAAAAGCGAAGGTCAGTACCAATTCCTTACTGCCGTGCGAACGGCCTTCCCTGATTTGCACTGTACCATCGAGGCGGTAGTAGCCGAGGGCGATATGGTCGCCGTGCGAGCGACCATGACGGCAACACATGTGGGCGAATGGCAGGGTATGGCCGCTACTGGACGCAAAATCAGCTGGTCGCTGATGGTTTTTGACCGCCTTGAGAACGGCAAAGTGGTGGAAGAATGGGAAAATGTTGATAGGCTAGGCATAATGCAGCAACTCGGCGCAATTCCTCAATAGAACCCGGCTGCCAATTAGGGGTTACTTAACGAAACCGGGAAGATGTGGTTCATCCTCAAAGTGTGTGGTATAAGTGTTAGATTGAGGTAAACTATTTTTAGCTTTACTTTATCGTACACTCGAACCCACAAAGTTACCACACACTTTGAGGATGAACCACATCTTCCCGTCTCCGGTAAGTGACCCCTAGTGCCGCTTTCGGTTGGATAAAGTCGCTATCCCCAAACAGAAGCAGGGTAGGAGCCTTAATCGCCTGAACCTGTGTCCACGAACAGCCCTTAAAATCCATTAAAAGATACTTCATCTTTTCGACAAACCCAGACCAATGAGCCGGATTTGGCGCGTGACGAGCGTAGGCTGTTCCAGCGGTGAGCCAGCCAGGGTCTGGGGTGACATTACCCGACCATTGGGCTACAACTGCGGGATAGAAATCCGCGCTAGTATAAGAGGCTGAGACAATCACCAGCTTTCGCACCAAATCGGGAAACTGACTCGCCAATCTCAAGGCGACTGTGCCGCCCATACTGTAGCCCAGGATGTCGGCTTGCTCGATTCTAAGCTGGGTGAGTAAACCCGCGACATCCTGAGCCATTTGCTCGTAGGAGAGTGGACGCTCCATGTCGGCAGTTCGACCGTGACCCTCCAATTCGACCGCGATTACCTGGCACATCTCGGCCAGGGCTGGCAAAAGTGGGCCGAGCGCCTCAATGGTCATGAAGCCGCCGGGCAGCATAACTAGGGGGTGGCCCGTGCCGTGAATTTCGTAGTACATTTTGAGGCCGTCCACCAAAGCGTAGCCAGTCTGGGCAGAAGTAGTTAGCACTTCACTGCCTTTCTTTTATCCTTCGTCGCGTAAGACCCCTTGCTTTAGCTATGGGGATATAAGCGACAACTTGCTCGGCGTAGCCGAGTTAAACCAATTTTCAATCAGCACGATTGTTTGCATTTAGCCTCAATTTGGACTATAATTGAGGCGTAGTTTGCACCTAAACAATCTTAATAGTGTTAGAGGGTTCTGGCGGAAGGACTTACGCCAGGTAAAAGCACTTAGGCTTTTGTATAAGTGTCAATCGTTAGTCGGGTCAGCTATACAACCCTCATTCTGCGTTGATTGTCTTCAACTCTAGTGGGTCAGGGGCAAATGACCCTCGGTGCAAGACCGTAGATGCCCCGGCTACCCGGTAGGGAGTTGTCAATAGTTTCGAATAAAACTTACACACAAGAGAAAGGACGAACCATGAAACTG
>JBBQGP010000021.1:0-41600 GCA_038323095.1 Chloroflexia bacterium
AACAACGATAGTGGCTACAGCAACCCGGAAGTTGACGCACTATTGGATAAGGCCCGCGCCGTCACCGACCAAACTGAGCGCAAAAACCTTTACCAGCAAGCCCAAAAAATTATCATGGATGATTTACCTTATCCCTTGATAAATCACGGCACTTCGATTCAGGCCACCAGCAAGAAAATCCAAAACTTTTTGCTGATGCCCGACGCGATTATGCGCTTTACCGAAGTTTCGATGAAGTAAAGCCTTTTGTAGGACATTGCTCCGTCAATGGATTTTCATTGGAAATCTACTCACGGAGCAGTATCCTGCAAAATAGCTGAGAACCAGGGCAAAGAATGACACGTTATATTTTTCGACGATTAGTTTCAATAATCCCGGTGGTACTGGTGGTAAGCGTAATTGTGTTTACGCTTATTCGCTTGACCCCCGGCGACCCGGTGCTGGTGATGCTGGGCGAGGAACGCACCGAGCAGGCATATCAGGAGCAAAGGGCCAAACTTGGCCTTGACCAGCCCATCCCGGTGCAATACGCTCTCTGGTTAGGACGGGCTTTGTCGGGTGATTTTGGTCGCTCGGTGCGCGATAATTCTCCCGTACTAGACAATATTCTGGAGCGATTGCCCGCGACTATCGAACTGGCTTTGGCTTCACTTTTTATCTCGCTGCTGATTTCCATTCCGCTTGGCATTATCAGCGCGATGAAGCCCAATTCCAAAACCGATGCGATGGTAAGCGGCTTTAGTTTAATCGGCATTTCTATGCCCAATTTTTTAATAGGAGTGCTGCTAATTCTGTTTCTGGCTTATTACCTGCGTATTTTCAAGCCCGACGGCTATGTGCCACTGGTTGAAGATGTCGGCGGCAATTTGCAAAGACTGATATTGCCCGCTATTACGCTTGGTTTGGCCGGAACTGCCCTGAATATGCGCCTGATTCGGAGCAGTATGCTGGAAGCTCTTTCGCAGGATTATATAAGGACGGCTCGCTCCAAAGGGCTGGAAAATCGGGCGGTGTTAATCCGGCACGCCTTACGCAATGCCCTTATCCCGGTAGTAACGGCGGTAGGCATCCAGTTCGGGGCCTTGCTCGAAGGGGCAGTAATTACCGAAACGATTTTTAGCTGGCCCGGTATCGGCCAATTAGTGATTAAAAGCCTGAACAGCCGGGATTACCCGGTAGTGCAGGGCGTGGTGTTGTTTGCCGCGATAGTATTTACGCTGGTAAATTTGGCGGTAGATATTTCTTATGTGTATTTAGACCCCAGGATAAGTTATGGTCGAAAACATTGAACAATTAGCGGCTAACCCCGCCGCCCAAGCTCAGGCCGTAACCCGCTTTAATCGTCGTACCCGGCTTTGGCGAACTCTGCGACGCAATCCCCGGCTTTTGATAGGTGGCCTGATTTTGATAATACTAATCCTGCTGGCGGTTACAGCCCAATGGTTGCCGCTTGCCAATCCCGAACGCGGGCGCGGCAGCGAAGCTTATCAATCTCCTTCGGCTAACCACTGGCTAGGAACTGATGCTACCGGGCGGGATGTGCTGGCGCGGGTAATATTTGGGGCGCGAGTATCTTTAAGCGTCGGTTTGGTAGCGGTAACTATCGGTTTGGTAGTCGGCGGAACGTTAGGCTTGGTAGCGGGTTGGCGGGGCGGCTGGCTGGATGCCCTGATTATGCGGATAATTGATGGATTGCTGGCTTTCCCGACCTTGCTGCTGGCAATTTCGATTACGGCTGCGCTTGGGCCACGCCTTGAAACCGTGATGGTGGCGATTGGCATTATTAATATTCCGGCTTTTACCCGCCTGGCACGCGGCCAAACCTTGCAAATCAAGAATCGCGAGTACATAGAAGCGGCAAAAGCTTTGGGCCTGAAAGAAACTCGGATAATGCTGAGGCACGTTTTGCCAAACATTCTGAACCCAATTATCGTTCAGGCTTCGCTGGCCCTGGCAACCGCGATTTTGGCCGAAGCCAGCCTGAGCTTTTTAGGCTTGGGAGCGCAACCGCCCACCCCGACCTGGGGAGCGGATATTAACGCTGGCCGGTCATGGTTAAGCAAGAATTACTGGTGGATGGTGGTTGGGCCGGGTGCCGGGATAATGCTAACTATTTATGCCTTTAATTTGTTGGGCGATGGTATTCGTGACTTGCTTGACCCGCGTGCCAAAACCCGTTGAAAATATGCTAGTATAATGGCCCTTAAGACATTGACGGAATGACCTAAAGTAAGGTAAACTTATAATGGAAACATTTTGCTATCAACAGACTAAAGGAGAGAAAAGATGCCTGGCCCAACCCGTAATGTTGCCAGTGATTACGAAGAACCGAACAACAATCAAAGAGTAAATGAATACAATACTCCCGCACCAGCTCGCCCGGTGACGCAGCACCCCGATTTGCAGCCGGGCGAAGTGGAAGTTTTGAAAGTATCTGGAAATTCGCGTCCTAGTTCTGTGGCCGGGGCAATTGCCGGGGTAATCCGCCAGGCCCAGCGCGTAGAAGTGCAATCCATCGGAGCAGGCGCGACTAATCAGGCTGTCAAAGCAATTGCGATTGCACGTGGCTATCTTATCAGTAGCGGCATTGATATTATGTGTATCCCAGCTTTCATTGATGTTACCATTGAAAACGAAGAACGCACCGCCATCAAGTTACTGGTCGAACGCCGCCCTAGTTACGGTGTCCAATAAACTGGCTTCTGTTTAGCTGGGCCATTTGTAATCGATTCAAACTGATCAGCTTTTTGATTGATTACAAATGGCCTTTTTTGTTGTTTCGCTTTATTTTAGCTAAAAATAGCCCGTGCCATCAAAAGGCCACCACCGCCCAGACACAAAAGCGGCACCCAGAGCGGAGCGGAAGCCGTCACCAGAATTACCCCCGAAATCACCAAACTGGAAGCTATCACACTGCTCACAACCATTCGGTTAGAACGTTCAACCCGTTCGGCGGCCTGCTGGACTTCTTGCGATTGAAACTGCACCTGCAAACGTCCACTCTCGATTTTTTCCAAAGCCGCGCTCAGGTTGCGAGGCAAATTTAGCAATTGCAAAGCCGAAGCCTGTAACTGAGCAGCAATTGGCGAACTTAGCAAACCGCTTAGAGTGCCATCGCCCAAATCTGCTCCGGTTTGCCGCCGGATTTCCTCCTGCGCCAAACGTTCCATAAAAGGTTTGGTTTCCTCTATAAAGTTTAGCTTGGGGCTGAGGCTGGTGCAAAGACCGATAAGCGTTTCCAAAGCCCGCGTCAAAAAGCTGAAATCACCCGGCAAGTAAAGCGGCTGGCTATAGACAATATAGCTAACTTCATCAAACAGCTTGCGGTAATCCATTTCCTTGAGTTCGCCCAAATTATAGCCCAGAAATTTGTCCAGAAAGAAAGAAACCGCCACCCGAATTTTATCTATATCTTTGGGGTCACGGATAAAATTTAGTTCGTCAAAGCTCTGGACTATTCCTTCCACATCACGGGAAATTACCCCATAAACCAGCTTGCGGAGCGACGATTGCATTTTGGGCGAAATTTCGCCAATCATCCCAAAATCAATAAAAGCCACTTCTACCCCGTAACGGCCTTTACGGACAAACAAATTGCCGGGATGCGGATCGGCGTGGAAAAAGCCATCAATCAAAAGCTGGTTCAAATAGCAATTTGCCAGAATACGAGCGGCCTTATCGCGGTCAATTCCGGCGGCATCAAGTGCTTCAAAATTGGTAATCTTGTAGCCTTCGATAAATTCGGTAGTAATTACCCGTGAACTACTGCGTTCCAGATAAACTTGCGGTATATAAACATATTTCAGGTTACGCAAATTTTCCTTGATACGAATTGCGCTTTGGGCTTCCTGGGTATAATCCAGTTCACGGCGCAAAACCTTGTCGAATTCGCGGGCAATTGCTTTAAGGTCGGCGAATTTGCCCAAATCCGTCCGGCGCGAAAGAAAATCAATTACCCGGTTGAGAGCTTCCAAATCGGCCTCAACAATCAAGTTTATACCAGGCCGCAGAACCTTGACTGCCACCCGTGTACCGTCTAAAAGCCGGGCTTCGTGTACCTGTCCCAGCGAAGCTGAAGCTAAAGGGGATTGGTTAAATTCTAAAAATATATCTTCCAGCCTGCCGCCAAAATCTTTTTCAATAATCGGGCGAAGCTCGGCAAAATCTACGGGCGGGACGGCATCCTGCAAGCGGCTGAGTTCCTGAATCCATTCATCCGGCAAAATATCGAATCTCGCGCTCAAATACTGGCCGAGCTTGATTAGCACTCCGCCCAATTCCAGAGCAGTTTCGGTAAAACGTTGCGCCCGCTTGCGGTTACGAGCCGGGGTTTGTTTTTCCAGCCATTTTGAGCCGAGTAACCGTCGCTGGAATCTTTCGAGCAAAATATCAAATATCAGCCAGCGAAACAAGCTGATAATCCGCTTGCGCCGGTCTTTGAGCGAAATTAGTTTTTTGTTTTTGTTTATGTTTTTCATATTTATTAGAAAATAAAATAGCTTTTTGATTTCAAGTCAGGCAACCCGATAATTAACGGTTGCGTATTCTATTATACTGCATTTTTACAAGGGCTTTGTAAAATTTTCGAGCGGTTTTATAGAGGTTTAGGATATTTGACCCGCTTTTGCAGAGCGAATATAATCAGCTACAGTGCTGAGACTTAAAGCAATAAACAAGAAAGCGAGAACAAGAAAGGATACCAAAATGCTGGTTGTACAAAATCGTTTGATTGCGCCTACCGCGCTGGCCGGACGGGTTGAGCAGGGTTTTACTCATGCTACTACCAACATGAAGGAATTGCGGGGCTTTGTCAGTTTCAAACTTTTGCGGGCGGAAGGGCAGCCAGAAGGGGTAAACGAGGGAGAAGTGCTTTACATTGCCCAAACTATCTGGCAAGACCGCGAATCCTATGAGGGCTGGCGTGATAGTGATGCTTTTTCCCGCGCTCACTCCGGCCCAAACTCTGGCGGAGGTAGCCCGCTTAGATCTTCGCTCGAAATTTTCGAGGCGATTGTCGAGACTATGTAATAATAAAGATTATTTTTATTAGTAAAAGCGGCAAAGTGCTTAACACTTTGCCGCTTCTATAGTTGCTAAAAACTTATCTTAGTAAAGCCAGGTTGTTGGCAAAGCTCTAGGCTTCGCCGGTAAAGCCTAACACGAGCGTACCAGAAGTGGGCGCATTGGAGATACCCAAAGCACTGGCACTTGAGGCGGGCAAACCAATCAAGACTACAATTTGTTTGCCTTTATTAAAGATTAGGCCAAAACCGCCCAGGCTGTCCATTTGGGCTAAACCTGTTCCAGCCGATGTCGCTGATAAGTCTGTCCAGCCGTTGCTTTTCAGCAAACCTGCGTAGTAAGCTTTAACCTTGTCGCCAGCGTCGGCGGTGGTAAAAGCTGCTGTCTGCGGGTTTTTGACCGAGCTACCTACCGAAGATTCAAATTGTTTGATAACCGCGTCGGGCAAGGTCAGAGCGGTTGCACCAGGGTAAATCCCCAAGTTATCGCTGCTGGCACTGGCCGTCGTAGCGGCGGCTGCGCCACCACTGGTCAAGGGGTTTTCGACTTTGTTGCTGGCATCGTTGTAATCATTGATTGCCATCCCGATTTCCAACGTGGGCGAACTGCTATAGAAACCATTAATCAGGTAGGTCTTGGGGTCGTAGATGTAAACTACCGTACCTAATTCTTTGACTGCGGTATCGCTGGCGGTGCTGGTATCAATCACCAGATAGCCTGCCGGAGTGCCATCGTCCAGCTTTTCATTAGGGTAAACCTGGAAAGTGCTACCGGCAAATTTCTTCAATTCGGTTGAGTTAGGGATAATGTAAGAAACCGTTTCAAGTACGAATTTGAAAGGAGTAAGCTGGCTAGGGTCGGTTACTTGCGTCCAGGCACCACCGGCGTTCAAAAAGACGTTGTTGCCTAAAACAATCAGACCAACCTGAGTGCCGCTCACTTCAACTACCATATTAATATCACTCGGTTCGGCTAAAATCGCGGCAGCGTTGAGCTGGGTAGAAACCCCGGCACTGATGGCGTTGACCGTCATAGCTAATTTTGCCGATTTTGCCGCAAGCGAAGCTTCACCGATTTTACCCAGCAAAGCCAGGAATGGGTCAGTATCGGTGGCGGAAACTGTCGGAGGAATCGTTTCTTTCGCCCCTGCCGTACCTGATGGCTGCGGGGCTTTGGCTACTGGGGCTTTCGGCGCACCGCTAATCGGGGCAACGCCCGATTTACCGCCCGTGCTGGCAGCGGCAGTTGTAGTAGCGGCGGCGGCAGTCGTGGCAGCTTTGGTAGTAGCGGCAACGGTGGTCGCGGCGGCAGTGGTCGGAGCGGCGGTGGTAGCCGCTACCGTCGTCGGAGCAGCAGTGGTCGGGGCGGCAGTAGTTGCGGCTACTGTTGTGGCGGCGGCTGCGGCGGTAGTAGCCGCTGCGGTGGTCGCGGCTTTAGTAGTAGCGACTGGTACAGAGGTGGCGGTAGGGTCGCCACAAGCTGTAAACAATACTCCACTTAATAGCAAAGTCAACAACAGCAGATAAAATTTCTTGGGCATCTTCACGCTGATTAATCTCCTCTTAATCGGGCCGTTTTAAGTAAACAGGCCGGACACTTGTAATACACTGACTGTAAAAAATGCGGGAAGTAGGTTAAACTTGTGCTTGCCAACACAGTTGTTACTTAATTACAATTAAGTATAACATACAGAGCTAACGATTAAGCTTACGAACTGAGGAAATTAAGTAAACAAATCGATAGACCTACTAAATATCTAGTCTTGTTTTAACCAAGAGGTACTTGTTATATTTTAACATTAGAGTAAAACTAGGAATAAAATTACTTTCTAAATCCTGATAATTATAAAGTTTCTCTACGTCCTTTGAAATAAATGCGCGACCCGCCAAATTGCAAAGCGGCGATTAGCAGGGTAAAAAGGGCAATAGCACCAGCTTCGACCAATAGACCCGAAGTCGCTCGATTCTCAACCAGACGGGGCTTGTTGGTCAAAATACTAAATAACCAAAAAAGATGAACGAGCAAGCCGAAAACCATAAAGCTCGCGCCCAAAACTTGATTTAACCGGGCATTGGCGGCAATAGTTTCTTGTTCTTCATTGCGCATGGTCAAATTTTCGGAATGTGGGGATAGGGCGGGCAATTGGCGCAAACTGGCAAGTAAATACAGGGCAATTAGTAAGCTTATCAGGGATAGCGGAGTAGCCTGATTGGGGAAACCACCTCGGTTAAGGCCAATAATTAAATCCAAAGGTAGCATTGCCGCCAGCAAGCCGGGCAAAATATAATCCAGTGGGTGAATTTTGTTAAAAGTAGCCACCTAAAAAATCCTTTTTCTAGCGATAAATAGCGATAAAGACGTAAGTCAAAAGAGCCACCACCAAAAAGCTGTCGATACGGTCTAGCAAGCCACCATGACCCGGAATAAGTTTGCCAGAATCCTTCACTTCAAAGCGGCGTTTAACCCAAGATTCAAATAAATCACCAATAATCGAGGCAATACACAATACAATACCAAGCAGCACACAAATATAAGCCTCAATACTTAAGCCCTGCGTCCCGACTATCACTACCCCGATTGTGCCAGCGATAATCCCGCCAATTGCCCCTTCAACCGTTTTCTTGGGACTAATTTTTGGGGCAAGTTTATGACGACCAAAAGCGCGGCCCGCAAAGTAACCACCCGTATCCGCCCCCCAGGTTGCCAGCAGCGCGATTAACACCCACCAATAGGCTTCGTTTGTACCATCAAAGCGGGCGCGTATCAGGGTTATCAGGCCAAGCGGCAAGCCAACGTAAGTTGGCGGAAAGAGGGTCATACCCCAATTGGCAGCAAAGCCATATTTGCCAGTTTCGAGGCTGGGTTCGATACGATGTCGCAGCCCCAAAGTAAGCAGGGCGTAAATCGCCAGCAGCCCGACTGCCAGTAACATTAAATCAACTCTTTTAACAAATCCGGCCAAACTAAAAGCAAGGGCCAGGGCATAGCCCGGTAAAGCCAGAGGCCGGAAACGAAAGCGTGAATTTGAAGCCATTGTATAAAATTCGTTTGTACCAAGTACCGCCGCGACCCCGGTGAGCAAAGCGGTGGTTAGCGGGCTAAAATATAATCCGGCCAAAACCAACGGGACTAAAACCAATGCGCTTAAAACTCGCGTACCAAGCATGTAAAGCTTCCTTTTCCTAACAATTCCTCTAGCTATTTTGTAGGAGGGATTTCCAATCCCGATTTTGCCCAAACCCGTAGGTTGGGATTGGAAATCCCTCCTATAAAGAAACAGTCACACTGGGCAAATCATAATCGGGAATTATAGCATATTTAATTGCTACTAACCAAAAGTTGCTTTTTTGACGGGCCTCGTTCTATAATAAGCATTAGTTGTAACCAGGGAAGATATTTTAAATACCGAAGATACCGCAAACTTATTATACAAAAATTAGGTGAAATAGTGGCTTTTTCACGACGAAGAAGGCAAGCTATCCGGCTACGGCCATCCCGCCGTCACCCGCGAACTTGCCTGGAAAAGTTAGCCGACTGCTGGCAAAAGAACCTTTTTCTTTGCGTTGGCCTGGATAGCGATTACCGGCAATTGCCGTCAAACTTACTAGCCGATTATCCCGCCCCCGAAGATGCTTTATTCGAGTTCAACAAGCGGATTATTCAGGCTACTGCGTCCTATACTTGCGCCTATAAACCTAATCTGGCTTTTTACGAGCAAAGCGGGCCACCCGGTTTAGTCGCGCTCAAGCGTACCTGTGATTTCTTGCGGGAAAATTACCCGGATATTAGTCTTATTCTGGATGCCAAGCGCGGGGATATTGCCAGCACCAACGAGGGATATGCTGCCTCATTCTTTGAGTATTACCGAGCTGATGCGCTGACGGTTCAACCTTATCTGGGCCGGGAAAGCTTGCTACCCTTTCTGGCGCGAGCCGATAAGCTAATTTTCGTGCTATGCCGCACTTCCAATCCGGGCGGGGCGGAAATCCAAAATTTGAAAATAGGCGATGAGGCCCTTTATTTGCGGATTGCAAAGCTGGCCCAAAACGACTGGAATCAATCCGGCAATGTCGGGCTGGTAGCCGGAGCAACCTACCCGGCGGAATTAGCCGCAATTCGGGAGGCTGCGCCGGATTTACCCTTGCTTGTGCCGGGTATCGGGGCGCAGGGCGGCGATTTGGCGGCAGTGCTAAAGCAGGGACTTGACCGCTTCCGGGGCGGATTAGTTATTAACGCCAGTCGGAGCATTATCTCTGCATCGAGCGGGCCGGATTTTGCCGAAGCCGCCGAACGTGCCGCCCAAAAAACCGCCCATGATATTAAAGATTTGCTAAACTCTTAATCAGGAACAGGGGCAAACTCAAAATTGAAGAAAATGGAATACGATTTAGGGCCGCTTGATGCCCAAATTGACGAAGTAAGCGAGGCCGAGCGCGAATATTTGGCCGATTTGCTGTTTGAAATTGGGGCGGTCAAGTTTGGAGCGTTTCGGATAAAGCTGCACGAAACTCGCCCGGATGCCCCGCTTTCGCCAATTTATATTAACTTGCGCTTGCTCCGTAGCTATCCGGCAGTTATGGCTTACGTGACGGCTTTGCTGGACAAAATTTCAAGGCCGCTAACTTTTGATGTAATGGCCGATATTCCCAGCGCGGCTACCCCAATTGTAGCAGTTTTAAGCCATCTGAACGGTAAACCCATGATTTCGCCGCGCAAGGAAAACAAAAATTATGGGTTAGGGGTAGCGATTGATGGCGATTATCAAACCGGACAAACGGCTTTGCTGATTGATGATTTGGTGTCGCAGGCCGATAGCAAGTTTGAAGCTCTGGCAACGCTGGACAAAGCCGGGTTAATCGTCAAAGATTTGCTGATGGTGATAGACCGTCAGCAGGGCGGCGCGACACTTTTGGCCGAAAAAGGCTACAGCCTGTACTTTGCGGCCACTATCAGTCAATTATTGGCCCGCTACCGCCAAACCGCCGCCATTACCGAAGAACGTTACCAGCAAACTTGCGAATATTTAGGGATAGAACCTAGATGATAAAGCGGGGCTATGCGCCCGCCTCTTCTACTTTCGCCAGTTCTTGCTCGATGTGCTTGAGGCGTTCGCGGCGCAGGCGGGCGCGTTCCATTTTAGCGGCTTCTTCCGCATTAGCCGCAACAAGGGGCGGTACGGCGGTGGGGCGTTTGTCTTCGCCAAGTGCCACAAAAACCACATCAGAAGAGCAAATCGTAGCAACCCGCCCGGTCATTGGGTCTTCGTCCGTTACCACCACATCTACTGTCATACTGCTACGCCCCACATAACTCAGCGAGGCGTAAATACTGATTAGGTGGCCCAGATAAGCTGGAGCAATAAAATCCAGTCGGTCTATCCGGGCAGTCACTACCGGGCGACGACAGTGTTTGACCGCCGCCATTGCCGCTGTTTCATCAATCCAGCGCATAATTACTCCGCCATGTAAATTTCCATGCCCGTTAGCATCCTGCGAAGTAGCCGGACGGCTGGTAACTACCGCCGATTCTGCGATAGTACGCGGTTGGTTAATATCGGCGGGTTCGGGGGTCGGGCCGGGAGGAGTTCCCAGCCAAAATCTTTCCCTTTGGCTCATATTTTATCTTCTACCTTTTCTGCCTTCGTGACCTGAAATTTTCAACTATAGCTAAAATCAGCTTTTTTATCTCTTTTTTGTAAAGCTGCCAATCCGCTCGGCCCATCTACTCCTCCCGAATTTTATTTTTATGCTGAATAATAAATGATTTTAGCAAAGAGCGGCCAGAAATAAAAATCAGGTGGCACAAAACTGGTAAAATAGGGATAAGATATTCTGTTCTTGCAATTTGGGCTATAGCTATAATGGGGAAGAAAGAGAAGGAAAAATGCTGACCAGTAATATACCGGCTTTCCTGAAAATGCTGCTAATTGCGGCTGTACTGGAAAAACGGCAAGTTCCGGCGGCGGTAACGCTCCCGGTAGTAGGCGGGGGCGGGCTGGTCTATACCTGCAAGCTCCCCGAAAACTTCCTCAAGCAATATCCACCGCCGCCACCCGATGCAGTCCGCGCCAAATGGCGGGATTACGCTTATTTGCTGGCGGCGACGGTTGAATACAAGCTGGACAATGTGCGCTCACACGGCTTTCAAGGCTAGTTTGGCTTTGGCAAAGCTTCGGCATAATAAGCCAGCCCAAACCACGTCCAATTCTGGGAGTAATAAGTTCGAGCTTTGCTGCTATCCCCATTAGCCGGGTCGCCGCCATTATTTACATCGCGGGCAATTGGCAATAGTTTGGTCGTAACCAATTGGTCGGCCAGAGCCGGGTCAATCGCCAGAAAAAGCGGTACGCCTATCCCGGCAGTAATCCCCGAATCTTCGCTATTTTCTTTAACTTGTCCGGCATGGTCGTAAACGGCGGCCAGACGTTGCCGATTTTTGTATTCATCGCGCAAAAGATTTAGAGATTGCAAATAACTTAAAGCGCGAGGCTCACCATACCAGCGATAATCCAGCCCGACCCGCCAGACTATCCGAAAAGCATCATAGCCAAAATCAGTATCGAGGGTCGAGCGCGTGGGAGTTAAGGCCGGGAAGAATTGCGAAGTTTGCCGGTCAATCGCGCACCAATTGGGTGGTAGCTTGCCGACAGCCGTATCAAGCTTGCTTTCGGTGCAGCCTTTGATAACCTCATAGGAAGAATCGACCAGAGCCAGCCAGTTATGATCTTTATCAGGGTCAATTTGGGCAAAGGAGCGGAAGGCATAAGGTGCAAAGTAAGAAGGATTTAGCACCGGGCGGGCGGTAAGAGCGGCCCAATCCCCCGCTGTTAGATAGAATTTCCCGCCGATATTCACTACAGTTTTAGTCCATAAATCCGTCAGAATTTGCTGGGCCAGACCAGAATAGCGGGTATCATTCCACTTTTGGGAAGCCAAAATCAGGGCAAAAGCAATATCCTGGTCAGCATCGGTAGCTACGCTTTGGTCAAGAATTTTCCAGCTATCGTCCGAACTTTTGCCCCAAAGATAGGCAAAAAGTTTATCGCCGCGCGGTAGTTGCAAATTACTGATTGACCAGTTCAAGACCGTATCAAAAACCGCCCGGTCATCCATCCATAAAGCCCGTAGCAAGGCGTAAGATTGGCCCTCAGAGGTGGTAGCATCAGTACGCTGGGGGTCTTTAACCCGCCCATCGTCCTGGATATAGCGGGCCTTGTAGGTTTGCCAGAGCGGGTTAAGCAAATTGCGAACTTCGGCTTTAGTTGAAACTACTAAAGGGGTAGCTGAAGCTACGGAAGGGGTAGTAGCGGCCTGAGTTGGGTTGATAGCGAGGGTTGGGCTGGGAGCGGCGGCAGTTGTTGGAGTAGCCCGACCATTAAGCGTCCCTACCGCTACCGCTAAAGAACCGTTGGTGGGCGAAGACGGTACAAGGGTAGGAGTGGGAGGGTTAGCGGTGGCAGTCAAATTAGTAGCTACCCTGATAGAGCTAAGAGCCACCAATCTATCAACTCCAAAGTAAGCCGCGAACGCCCGTGAATTGGTTGGATTAGGCGGAGCGGGCAATGTTTGGCTGGAATTATTGTCGTTACAGGCAGTTAGTACCAAGCCCAATAGCAGGCTTACCACCCATAGCTGCCAGTACCGTTTTATCTGCAATTTGTTAAAGTTTTGCATCAACTCTTGTTTATCCAAATATTGCTAAAGTTTTTTAATTTCCATCTAAATTCTAAAGCATAAAGCCAGCCAATGCAAGCTCAACTACTGTTAAGCTCTGATTTTGATTTAATAGTTCGCAAAGTAATTTGTAATTCCGCCTATCTTTATTTATCCTTACTTTTGGGAAGTTCAAAAACCGATATAATAGATATACAAGCGATGAAACCTAGCAAGAGGAGGATGTCTGATGGCTTTAACTAAAATTGAGCTGGCTTATGGTAAAAACGGTCTGAGTATCGAGCTACCCGCCGAGAACCTGACAATTATTGAGCCACAATATTTGCCGGGATTGCCGGATGAACGCGCCGCACTAATTCAGGCAATGCGAAACCCGATTAACGCGCGGCCTTTGCGCGAATTAGTTAGCCCTGAGCAAACCGTGGCTATCGTCTTTTGTGATATTACCCGCCCAATGCCCAATGACCGGGTATTGCCGGTAGTGCTGCAAGAAATTGAAGAAACGGGCGTTGCGCGAGAAAATATTACGCTTATCAACGCGACGGGAACGCATCGCGCCCAGACTGAAGAAGAACTAATCAAGATGCTTGGAGCGGATTTGGTCAAGAATTATCGAATTGTGAACCATACCGCCCACGATAAAAGCACTTTAACCCAGGTTGGGCGTACCAGTTTTGGGGCAGAAGTTTGGTTTTGCACCGAATATTTGAAAGCGGATGTGAAAATCCTGACCGGCTTTATCGAGCCACATTTCTTCGCCGGGTTTAGTGGTGGGCCAAAAATGATTTTGCCGGGAGTGGCCGGAATTGATACCGTAATGCACGCACACGGCGCGAAAATGGTCGGTAGCGATAAGTCTACCTGGGGTATTACTTATGGCAACCCGATTCACGATGAAATTCGGGAAGGGGCGGCAATGGCCGGGTCAACTTTTAGCCTGAACGTAACCCTCAACAAAGACCACGCCATTACCAACGTTTTTGCCGGCGAGGTTTACGAGAGCCATAAAATAGGCACTGAATTTGTGCGACAAACCGCTATGCAAGCCGTCCCGGAATTATTTGATATTGTAATTACTACCAATTCGGGCTACCCGCTTGACCAGAATTTGTATCAGGCGGTCAAGGGCATGAGTGCAGCGGCTTTGGTGGTCAAAGAGGGTGGCGCAATAATTGCAGCTTCAGAATGTTTAGACGGTTATCCCGAACACGGAAACTTTAAAGATATTTTGAAAATGCAAAACAACCCTAAAGCAATGCTGGATATGATTAACGCGCCTGATTTTGAGATGTTTGACCAGTGGGAAGCGCAAGTGCTGGCGAAAATTTTGCTGCGGGCTAAAATCTTTTTCAAGAATGAGTATTTGACTCCCGAACAAGTGCGGGTGGCAATGCTCGAACCAATCGAAAGTATTGAGGAAACGGTGGCAAGGCTTAAAAGCGAGTATGGGCCAGATGCGACGGTTTGCGTTTTGCCACAAGGCCCGCAAACTATCCCCTATCTGGCAGTACGCGCCGAAGAGCCACTATTGGTATAAGTGGTATTTACTGAGAGCTAATTTTCAGGACTAATTCTTGAAAATTAGCTCCTAGAAGCTAGAGAGGAACGGGACGACGAGAGGAATGTGGAATCGTACTAATCGAATAGTTTTGTTTATAACTTTTGGAGTTTACTGCTTTATTTACCCTTCTTCACTTTTTTTGCTGGTGACAGACCGCGTTCCGGCTGGGACAGAGTGGATGGCAACCCTGATGCTGCTAATCGAAGGAGCAATCGCTATCGCCTGGGTAGTCGTGAATTATGGACGATTGCGCGGGTTCGTAGCGGCTCTGGCGGTGCTATTTTTGGGCTTTACAGTAGAGGCAGTCGGGGCATCTACCGGCTTTCCTTTCGGCCACTATTCCTATACTGAGGTACTTTACCCCAAACTATTTGTAGTTCCTATCGGCATTACTTCGGCCTGGCTAATGATGATTTTAGCTTCATTTTTTACCGCCCGCTTTATTCTAAATCGGGTAGTGCCGGGACATAGTGAAAGCTCGGTAGTTTTTCTGAGCGCGTTACTGGCCGTTTTAAGTGATTTGGTAATGGAGCCGGTAGCGGTGCATGTACAGGGTTACTGGACGTGGCATGATGCCAGTGGTTATTATGGTGTGCCGCTCTCGAATTTTGTGGCGTGGCTGATAATAAGTTTGTTACTGGTATTTGTCCTGAGCCGAATAATGGGGGGTGGCAAATTACTTGGTCGTCAGGCAATCAAGCAGCATTTTACTTTTATTCCATTAGCTTTGTATGTGATGAATCTGGTTATGTTTACTTCGGTAAATTTGGCCCATAGCTATTATCTGGCCGGAATTATTGGTTTAGGAGTGATTGCCGGGTTTGCCTGGGGGGTATCACGGGGCGGATTGCCACCGTTACCTGTTATCAAGCTGCGTGGCTTGTTCATCTCGCCCCTGACCAAGCCGGAAGAATAATTTTGCCGTAAAACGTTTCTATACTTTGAGTAATTTCTCCTGGTCGATTTCCCGCAAAATCCGTAATTCTTCGGGGCTGGGTGGCGTGGTAGACGGGACGTTTTCGGGGATTATTAGCTCGAAGCCGGTAGCGGCCTTGATTTGTTCAAGCGTAATTTTAGGGTGAATTGAGACAAGGCGCATAGTTTTGCTTTGTTCCTCAAAATCCAGCACCGCCAAGTTAGAAATTACCAGAACCGGGCCGTTACCGCTTGCCAGCCCATCAGCTTGAGCCTGCCGCCAGCTCTCGCCACCTTCCAGAAAGCCGGGTGCAGTCCGAAAATCTACTTTTTTAACAAAGCTGCGAGGGCTATGGTCGCTCATAAAGATAATACCGCGCTTTATAGTGCTAAAAAGAGGTAGAGCCGCCGCCCCAGGGCCGCGCAATTTGGGCCGAGCCGGGTTATCGCCTAATACGCTCAAGTTTACGTTGCCAAACTGGTCTACCTGCAAACCTCCGTAGAAAAAAGTATCAACCTTGCCCCCGGCTACCGAGCTAATTAAATCGGCCATTGGCAAAACAGCTTCACAGTCCAGATTGGTATAATCACAACTGGATGCGGCCAACGGTTCTAAGTAAGGATTAACCGCGCCGCTACCACCCGCTACGAAGCTAAGGGCCGGAGCGTGGGTAAGCTGGGCCAGCCGACAGGCAGCGCGGGCAACGGCACTGCCTGCACCCGTACCCGCCGTTTCATTATTGCTTAATTGGCGGCTCATCAGTACCGCCAATAATTCCAAAGTAGTATAAGATTGGTCGCCGCGCCCGCCGATTTCCTCAAAAGTAACTCGCATCATAAATAATTTGTCCTGTTCTAAAAGGCTAACCGTTAGCAATGGTTGTTTTGCTCAAGTATTCGGTTTCATCGGCCACCAAAATGTATTTTTGCAGATATTCCTCAAAACCTTCATCAGTAGCCGCCAGCCTCATATATTCTTTCAAATGGCCTTCGTCGTAGCTGTAAAAGCGGTGACAGGCGGTAGGATGGCAACCGAACTGAGCCTCAACCACGCCGTTTACCAGATAACCCGGTACAGTAACCGGGATAGGATTGCGGGTCAGTTGCCGGGTAGTGATTAACTGTTCCACCTGTATCACCACCGTTTCCGCCGCTAAAATCATTTCGCGGTCAGTAAAGCTTGCCCCCTTGAAAATAGCGTTCCCGGTTTTATCGGCCTGCTGGCAAACCACCAGTGCGACTTTCGGGCGCAGGGGCGGGGCAACCAAAACTGTTTTGCCCGTAAAAGGATTTTGGACAGGCGTGTAAAATTCGGGCGAAGCCTTCGGTATATCGCTAAGAGCGACACCGGGCGGCAAGGCGGCAAAAGGCTGCCCTGCGCCGCCCGCCCGCAGAGCTAGAATCAGGGTTAATTCATCCAATTCGTGAATTTTGATACGGCCTTCCTGAGCAAAGCGACGATAAGCCGGAGCAAGCCCCAAATGCTCAAAGCCAAAATAACTGGTAACAACTTCTTCGACCAAATTTGCCCCAATCAACAAATCGGCCTGAATACAGGCAGCGGGGCTGGTAATCAGGCGTTTGATATGCTTTTTCTGGCGAATGAGTTCGCGAACTAAAGCCATCGGGTTATTGTGCATATGCATCCCGCCAATTGCCAGACTTTCCACTCCATCCGGTACAAAGCGTTCGATGGCCTCGGCCAGTTCCAGCCTTTTGTTAGGCCGCCCGTCTTCTGGTTCGGGTGGCGGGGCGGGTGGCGGCGGGGGTGGAGTATAGGGCGCGATATTTACTTCTACATTTATCTGACGTTTGGGCGGCGGAGTGCTTCCACCGCTTCCATTTTGCTCTGACACTACAAACTGTTCCTTTCGTTTTGGCCTTACTCAAACAAAACGCTAATTTTCAGCTTGAAGCCCGGTATAACATCTTCACCGTCAAGTTCATCATCTTTGGTAAGGGTAGTGCGGAGATTGCTACCCGCCCGGTAGATGTAAACTAGCTGTGGGTCAGGTTCGATTATCCACACCAACCGTGTTCCAGCAGAAAGATATTCGCGTATTTTCTGCTCAATTTCCAAATAGCTGTTGCTTTCCGAGAGAACCTCTACCGTCAAATCAGGCGCATGGGGTATAGTGTAAACTTTTTTTACAACTCTAGTCCTAGACATAAAGCTGGCATCCGCTTGGCGAACGGTTGGCGGGTCGCCGGGAATAGTAGTATAACGAGCATCGGAATTATAAACCTCGCCCAACTGGTTTTGATATACGTAATAACCTAGAAAGGTTAGTAATTTACTGCTAATTCGAGCGTGTTCTTCATTTGACCCGGCCATTCGTTGAACTAATCTCCCTTCAACCAGTTCGTAATCGTCGTATGCGGCGGGCAAAGCCTCATATTCGGCAATAGTATAAGTTTTTTCGGTTTGGATTTGAATGGTCATACACTATTATTCCTTTGCTGCTGCAAATAACGGCGGGCGCGGCGCAAAATTATACGAGTATTGTCGAAATAAACCAATGGGATAGCATCATCCAAATCGCACCAGATAGCGTCCTGAGTTTCGCCCGGTTGGGGGGTAGGTCGGTGCAATTCGGGCGCAACGTCGCGCATCAAGTACCAGCGTACCGATTTGCGGCGTGAACCGTGTCGGGTTTCGTTGACGTAGCGCGATTCGCCTAACTCAGTCACAATTTCGCCCTGTAGCCCGGTTTCTTCGGCCACCTCGCGCAAAGCGGCCTCAGTTTCGGTTTCTCCGGCCTCAAGATGGCCTTTGGGCAAATCCCACCAGCCGGTATGATTACGGGCAATCAAGGCCACGTAATAGCGGGTGCGACTGTCGCCCGGCTTTTGATAGGGTCGGAAAACTACCCCACCCGCCGAATGGTCTTGCGCCAATTCCGAAGGGCCATGCCAGCCCGTCAGAAACACGTCCTCGCGCTCCTCCTCTCTCAATTCCTTGTCTCCGAGTTATAATTTATCAAAAATTCCTGCTCTAATCCAATTGCTTATAAGCGTCTAGTAACAAATCGGCTTTGGTGCGGACAATTTCGGCTAATTCCGCATCTTTGGTTATTAGGTAAATCCGGCGGACGTGACGATGAAATTTACGCATATCGTCATTGTCCAGTCCGCTTACTGCACCCCAGGGTACCAGGTTTGGCCCATTACGCAAAGGCTGTTCACGCACTACGTCCAGCACCATTTCAAAACCTTTTGGTTCGGGAATATCCAGCAAAATTTCGTAGCCGCGCAGTTTGCGTCCTGTCCACTCGCCCACCATTTTGCACCATAATTCCTCTAACTGTTTACGCCGATTCGGGTCAAATTTCAGGTTAGTTAAAGGGGCAAAAAGAGCATCGTCCTCGCCGAGCGAAACCGCCCGCTTATAAAAATGGCGGTCATGCAAATCGCTGATAAGTTCATAAGCAATTGAGCCAGGTGCGGTAGTATTTTGGATGAGGGCAATAATCGAAGCATCATCGCTGCGTTCCAGTTCCGCCCCGCCAAAAGCCTTGCTTTCCAGAGCTTCTTGCAAGGAGCGTAAAAACATCACGGTTGCAATCCGGCTGGTATGGTGCCAGTAAACGTTATAAAACATTAAATAGCGGGCGAAAATCAGCGATTGCAATGCGCCAACCCCTTTTTCATCAATTACCAGTTGCAAAGGGGAAAGACCGTCGTCCTGTTCCGGCCAGATTCGTAGCGAGTCCAGCAAACGTTGCACATCGACCATCCCATAAGGTACATTGCAATAGCGTGAATCGCGGATTAAATAATCCAGCTTATCGGTATCAAGTGCGCCGCTAATCAGGTTTCCAAGCAAAAGCTCGTGGCGGCTTAAAACTACATCGTCGGATTTGGCGATTATGGCCGCTACTTTTTCGGGCTGAACTCCCCATTGTTCCCGCAGGATTGGGGCAATCTCCGGCCCAAGTATAATTTCCCGGCCTATTAACTCGTGGTTACGAATAACGTTCAAATCCAGCTCTTCGACGGCGTGGCTATAAGGGTAGTGACCGATGTCGTGCAGTAAACCGGCGGCCAGGACGGTATTAACTTCTTCTGCCGTAAAATTATAATTGCCCAATTTGAGAAGATGCAAAACGGCCTGACGGGTAACATGAAAGACACCCAAACAATGCTCGAAACGGCTATGATGCGCTCCCGGCCAAGTCCAGCTGGTGAAACCGAGTTGCTGCACCCGGCGCAAACGCTGGAAGGGTGTAGTATCCATTATCGCCATGACTTTCTGGTCAAGCGCAATATCCCCCCAAATTGTATCCCGAATCATACCGTCTCTGGACGTTACCAGCGATAAAATTAGTTTATCACGCTCAACTGCAATTGTGTCGTCTGCCCTCACTACCTTGCATCCTCTCTGCCCGATGTGTTTAATTCAAGCTTCTACTCCTGGTTCTAAAAGCATAATTCAAGCCTTTACCCCTTGTTTTGCGGATTTGGAGCTAACGTCGGTTATCTCCGTCGTGAGCTATTTTTCCCGTTGGGGGGATGAGGTTTTTGTGCTTCAGGAGCAGTTGGGACAATGGTAGGAGTTTCTTCCAGCCCCAGCAAAGCGGCTTCGGCTTCGGCAGTAGGCTCGATTAGCGCCGCCTCAGTGTTGTTAGGCTCGACCTGCTCTGGTTCAGAAGTTTCTTCGGGAGCAACGACATCGGTAAGAGAGCCAGAGCCGATAGGCAAGGCAGAAATTTCAGGAATTGTCTCAAGCACTTCCGAAACTTCGCTCACAGGAGTTGGCGGCGGAAAACCATTACCAGATGGGATAATCAAATCAGTTTCATCTTTGCTAACGTTAGGAACTGGCTTGGCTTCTTGCGGTTTATTGTTGTTCCAATTGCCCATAAAAGCCGAAATTAAATCAATCGGGATGGGAAAAACAATCGTCGAGTTTTTGTCGGTGGCAATTTCGCTCAAGGTTTGCAAATAGCGCAACTGCATAGTTTGCTCTTGCTGACCGATAACGCGGGCAGCCTGCGCCAGATGTTCGCTGGCCTGTAATTCCCCCTGGGCGTGAATGAGCTTGGCCCGTTTTTCGCGTTCGGCTTCGGCCTGCCGCGCCATTGCCCTTTGCATAGTTTGAGGCAATTCGACATCTTTTATTTCGACGGTGCTAACCTTAATTCCCCAGGGTTCGGTTTGCTTATCAATTACGCGCTGTAAAATTTCGTTGATGTGGTCACGTTGCGACAAAATTTCGTCCAGTTCGGATTGACCGAGTACACTTCTTAAAGAAGTTTGGGCAATTTGCAAAGTTGCCCGGATAAAATCGGTGACGCTGACCACAGCTTTGGCGGCATCGTAAACTCGAAAATACATTACGGCATTAACCCGGACGCTGACGTTATCCCGGCTGATTACTTCCTGAGTAGGAATTTCAAGAGTAACGACCCGTAAGTCTATTTTAACAATACGGTCTAGCAAAGGAATGATTAAAAACAGGCCCGGCCCTTTCGCTCCTACCAAACGGCCTAAGCGAAAAACTACGCCACGCTCATATTCCTGGACAATTTTGATTGAATTATAAAGAATAATTACCAGCACTACGGCTACCACTAGCAGCCAAATCCAGTTATTCCCACTCATTTCTGTGGTTGCTCCTCCTCAAGTAAGAAAGTTTTAGAGCGAAATGTTAGAACTTATTATACGCTATTTTGGGCAAGTGCGTGGAATTATGAAATAAAGGAGCGAGATTGTATCGGCACAATCTCGCTCTGGTGATAGGAGTAAATGTAGTTGGGTAATTAATGGTGCTGGTAAAAAATAATCCAATAAACGCGAGAGGCGCGTTCCTCCCTGATTGCGTCAGCCAGCGACCTTTAGTTTAGCAAATCTGTAATACTTATTTAAGGCCCAAAAACATTATTAGGTCGGGCCTAGTTTACTTTATCTAGCGGCGGTAGGTTATAGCTTGTTGCCGATTTTTCAAGTGCAGCTTGGAATACAAATTATTAATATGATTTTTAACGGTTTTTTCTTCGATTACCAGAATTTGGGCAATTTCCCGGTTGCTTTTACCCTGTTGCACCAATTCCAGAATGTCACGTTCACGCCGGGTTAGCAAAGCTTCACTACCAGGTGAAGGGGTAGTTTCAGGCGGCATAGAGGTAAGCTGACTTATTTCGGAGCGCATTTCAGCTGAATTATCGGTTTTTTGCTTTACCAAATCGAGCAGCACTGGCACAAGTTGGGGCGTAATCAATGCTCCGCCTTCATAAACCGAGCGCACTGCTGCCGCTAGTTCAGGCAAGCTAAAGCGACCATGCACCAAATAACCTTTCGCTCCGGCCAAAATTGCCCCAATCAAGGTTTTAGGCTCTTCGCTCCAGGTAGTAATCAAAATCCGGGCATCCGGCTGGGCCGCAATAATCTGCTCGGTTGCGCCAATCCCGTCCAGCATCGGCATCCGAAAATCCATTACTAGCAAATCGGGTTTTAGCTGGTTCGCCAGCTTGACCGCTTCCAACCCGTTTTGCCCTTCACCGACTACTTCGACATCAGCTTCGAGGGAAAGTGCGCTTTTCAGGCCAGCCCGCATTACAAAATTATCATCTACTATGACTACCCGAATTTTACGCTGGTAGATAGTTTGCGCTTTATTTTCCTCTTTATTTTCAATAGTATGTGACAACATTACTCGATTATATTCCTCTCAGTGCCTTGCTGATTACTGCCTGTATAATTATAACACCTTCGTAGTCAGTCTCAAGGCCCAACTTTAAGTCGGGCTAACGACCCAGTAATTCATCTGGTTTGTTTTTTTTGAGGAATTTCGTATAATGGCTCTATAATTTTTAGCTATCGGCTAAGAGCGTAAATAAATGGTAGTAGGGTAGGAAAAGTTTGACATTATTGGGTTTTCGCGTACTAAAATCTATTGAATGGTTACGCCTCCATCGCTGGATGGTAGTGATTGTAATTGCCTCTATCGAAATTTTGGTTTCGCTACTGGATTATGTAGTCAATAATGATATTCCTGTTACTCAATTGCATTGGATTTCGATTATTCTGGCGGCGGCAGTTTTTGACTTTCCCGGAGCAGAAGTAGTAGCGATTAGCTCCACTATTCTTTTTTATTTAGCTAATTACTACAGCCGAGGTCGCTCTTTAGATTGGGCTGCCCTACCTGGTGTATTGCTTACTTTGCTGCTTTTTACCCTGGTAGCCCTGGCCGCCCTTTTGATTATTCGCTTGCTTACCTCGCTGGAAAGCAGCAACAAGGAATTAAGCGAACGTTTGCGACAATTACAGGCCAGCACCGCCCGGATTGAATTGCTTACCGCCGAACGCGAACGCAATCGATTAGCCCGTGAACTCCATGACGGGGTGGCTAAAACGCTTTTTGGAGTACAATATGCTGCCGGAGTAGTCGAGAAATTGCTGGAAAGCCAACCTGCTCAGACCGAAGCGGCCTTGCAGCAAGTTCGTTTTATCCAGCAAGTTTGTCGCAACGAAGGTCAATCGGTACGGGATATTATTCTTGATTTGCGACGTGGTTACGAAGAACCTCTTTTCAAGCTGGTAGCTGAATATTTGCGACGTTGGCAGTTGGCCTATGACCAGCTAGTCGAATTCAAAACAGAAGGCTCGGAAGCCGCTATTTCACCTTCAATGGCTTATGAGGTAATGGCTATTCTGGAAGAGGCAATGGAAAATATTCACCGACACAGTCAGGCTACCCGGATACAGGTAGAAGCCCGTATTACTGATGAGCAAAATCTGGTGCTGGAAGTGCAGGATAATGGAGTAGGTTTGCGGGGCGAAATAGCTGAGAGATTGGGAGCGATTGGTTATCCCGGCATTATTACGGGCGTAACCCCGATTATTGACCAATCCGGCAATCCCCATTTTGGTTTAACCGGGATGGTCGAACGGGCTTCCTGGATGGACGGCAAGCTTGAACTCGCCCCCGCTTTGGAGAATGGACTTAGTGTAAAAGTTTGTATGCCTGTCAGATAAATTATTTCCGGGCTTCTACCAAGGGTTTTACTACTTCGCGGGCGGTCAATTCTTTAAGGTCATTCGCTTTTTTGAGCAAAGCTTGCTCCGGGTCAGTACGGAAAATCGCCATAAGTTGAGCGTTAGCGGCAGCATCAGCAGCTAAATTATAATCTTTGGTGTAATAAAACGGCTTTAGCTGGTTGATTTCGCGGGCGAAGAACTGCCAGATTGGTTTATTGTTAAAATAGGGTTGTGGGCTGTTATAAAAATCAGCGTTTTGGGCTGGGAGAAAGCTTGGCAGCAAAGCGGCTGTTTTGAGCATTGTATTTTGCATTTCTGGATTGGTTAAAGCGTATTCTACCAAAGAAGCGGCGGCTTCCTGATTTTTCCCGGTTCGCAAAACCGCCAGCATTGAGCCACCTAAATTCGCGCTGCGTCCTCCACCCGCTCTAATTGCCGGAAGTGCCATTACTTCCCATTTCCCGGCTAGTTGCGGAGCGATTTCGGGTAAAGTTCCGGCCCAATCTGCCGGAGCAACGTAAGCAGTAGCCTGATTTTGAATCAAAGCTGGAATAACTTTTTCTTCCCCGTTCACAATTTGCAACAATCCGGCATTATACATGCGCCGGATTAGAGTCAGGGCGCGGATTGCTTCCGGCGCGTTCAGGCTAATTTTGCCATCGTACGTAAAGTAATTTACCCCTTGTTGAGTGAGCATTGACCGAAAAAGGCTGTCGCTATCGGCATTGAGGGTTAAAAGTTTGGTAGCAGGGTTAATTTTTTTCAGGCGTTCGCCAGCTTGAATAAAATCATCCCAGGTTTCGATAGAGGCCGGGTTAATTCCGGCTTGCTGGAACAAATCAATTCGGTAGAAAAGGCCCACCGGCCCGGAATTCCAGGGCAAACCTCGAATCCGTCCTATCCGCTGCACCAATTGCCATTTGCTTGCATCAAATTGCTCACGGTAGCGATTGGCCCAATTTTTTAAATCGGCAAAACCTTCAGGAAATTTGGTAATAAAATATTCAAACCGCTCGTTTTCAACCTGAACTACATCCGGCAAGCCAACCCCGCCCGCCAACAGACCAGCATCCAGCTTTTCGTGAATTTCTTCCTGAGAAAAGGCCGTTAAATTAACTTTAATATTGGGGTTGGCCCGGCTAAAACTTGGCAAGACCGCTTCCAAACCTTTTGCCCCTTGCAGTGTAGCCCAAACTTTGATTTCGGTTGGTTGAGCCGAAGTTTTAACGGTAGGCGAAGGTGCGACGGTTGAGGTAATCGCTTCACCATTGCAGCCGATTAACATTACCGCTATTAGTAGCATTATTATTCCAATACTTAACTTTTTAAGTAAAACCATCATTTTTTGTATTTAATCACCAAATTTAATAAAGTTTCAAGCCCGACTGATTTGCATAAATCATACCAAACATTAGTAAGATTTTCAGATTAAGCCTTTCGCTCCATTAGCCGAAGCAATTTCAGATACAAATTCGAGCGATACATAATCATACTAAGGACAATCAAGCCGCCGCCCAAAATCTGCCAGGGGACAATCGTTTCGTTCAAAATGAAGAAAGCGGCAATTACGCCAAAGAAGGGCTGCAAGTAAGCGTAAAAGGCGGTACGGGGTGCGCCCAGAAATTTTACCCCTCCGTACCAAAGAAAATTGGTAATTACCAGCGCGATAAGGGTACAGTAAGCCAGGGTTAGCCATAGTCCGGGCGTGAGGCGGGCGTAATGCTCCAAATTCATCTGGGGCAAGCCAAAAGGTAGCATTGCCAGCACCCCAATAACCAGCATATAAGCACTAATCCGGCCAATCGAGTAATGTTTGAGCAAGGGACGAATTAGCACCGTATAGCCCGCCCAGCTTGCCGAAGTCAGCAAAGCCAGAAAGTCCCCCGTCAAGTTCCCGGCCAAGTGTGCGCCAGGCGCGGTCAGGACAATCAGGGCAACCCCGGCGGCGGCAATCGGTAGACTGAGCCAGTAATTCAGCTTGATTTTCTCTTGACCAAGTATCCAGGCGAAAATTGCGGCAAACGATGGAGTAGAGGCCATCAAAAGCGAAACTTCAGAAGAAGTAGTGTTATTGAGGGCGTAGACAAAGAATATTTGATTAAGGGTAATACCAATAACGCCCGCCGCCAGCATCAAGGGCAAGTGCCGCCAGGCGATTGCTAACGAATGTTCGCGCACTAGCACAAAGATCACAAAGAAAATTGCACCAATGCCATAACGGGTCATTGAAATTTCGAGCGGGGCCAGCGTGGGCAGCAGCGATTTTACAAATGGGACGTTAAAGGCCCAAATAACTACGCATAGCAGCACCAGCATATCTGCCCCGCTCATATTGGTGCGGGCAGTTTTGACGGTACTAACGGTACTACTGGTTTGGCTAACAACTTCTTCTTTGGAGTCATTTGGATTAATAGCAGGGGGTTTGACAGAAACGCGGCGGGATAACACTTTCTTTTCTCCTTAACTCAGCCTCTTTTTTATGTAAAGTTTTTCAATGTAACGCTGGCCGATATTTTTTGTGCAAGCACAATTTTTGATTTGTCATCTATTAGATTAACACAAAACAATGGGTTAAAGCTTAGGCATTTTTGCTTAAAGCGACGGTTAGCTCGACATCAGTTTCAATTTGCCCCAGTCCCAGTTTGAACGAGCCATCCTGTGCCGCTTCTCCAGCCAGGGCTGTACCAGCTTTATTAACTACGCCATTAACTTTCCAGCCGGAGGGCGGCTTAAAGTTAAAGCTGTAATCAATTTTCGCGCCGGGCTGCCTTTGAAGTGTGAGGCGGTAAAGCATATTATTTCCGGCAGGACTTATTCCCGAATTACTTGGCGCATCCCAACCAAAAGTGGCGGTGCGAACCTGACCGGGCAGCACTGTCATGGTTTGCCCCCAGACGCTTTTGCCGTATTGCTCATTTACACTATAAAGCGTGTCGAAAGCCTGACGGGTGCGGACGTTAGAGCCGCTGGGCAGGTAATAGCGGGTGATAGAGTAGTAACCCGGTTCTGGCCCGGCTTCGGGCGAATCGGGCGGAGGAATAGTTGCATAATTATAAGTTAAATTAACCGAATGATTGACTGTACCACTTGAACTGATTTGGACGGTATCTAAGGCTTTGTGCTGCACAAAACTATTGGTCTTGTTGCTGGACATATTAGTTTCGACCAGATAAAAATAATCGCTACTGCCGCCATTGGCCGACAAATCGCGCAATACCCGCCCGCTCCATCCGGCTTCGTCCAGCCAGCTTTGAGCCTGCGAATTATTAAAATTGAGCAGCAAATCTTTTTGGTTCAGGCTTGTAACCAAATCTTTGCCAAACTGAACCAATTTTCCTTTAGGCAATTGCTGGACTTTTTTGAGTAATTCTTCGGCCAGCAAACGGGTGAATTTTTTGCGTTCGCGTTCGCCCTTCTCAAAATCGCGGCCCACCTGATAATAATGGATTAATTTCTGGAAATTTTCGGCAGTAACGGTATCGTCATACAGGCCGGGACTAAAAACTTTAATCGGCCCGGTTAATTCCAGCGCACGCCGGATAACTCCCGGCCCAAGCGCGAGTACCCCCGTAACGTTTTCTACCCCAAGTTCCTGCTTGAGCAAATCCTGAGCCATTTTCGCGGTATCCGGGAAATCGGGGGTCAGGTTGACATCACGCAAGCCCCAGCGATAGGGCAAAATCCACCATTCGTTATAAGGTGCAGGCGTAGTTATTAATTTCTTGGAATTGGCTTCGTTATCAAGGGCGGCGGTATTGTCAAAAACGAATTCGCCGACAACACCCTGGTCGAGTGTAACTACCCCAAAATTGCCCATAAAGCCGCCAGTAGGTCGCAATTCGTCAGCATCCTGCACCAGCAGCAGATAGGTGGCGGGCTGCTTGAAGCCGAGTAACCATTGGGCGGTGTCCAGCCCCTTGAGGCCGCTATCCAGCAAGCCCGAAAGCTGGGGCAACTGGCCGCGCAAACTATTCACCGCTTTGTAAAGGGTCGAGCCGGGCTTAAGGCGGTCATAGGGTATCTGGTTGAAGCGGGTAATACCTTCTTTAATATAGCCCGAACTTTTGATAAGGGCGGCTTGCAGCATATCGAGTTGTTCGCGTTTGATACCAAGCCCTAGCCCAACGACTTCGCCACCTTTTTTGTTGGGGTCGGCGGGTGAACTGCGGGTGCCGAGCGTACTCAGCAAATCCAACCCGGTATCGGCGGCATCCAACCCAATCTGCCCGGCCTGAACAAAACTTCCTCCGGCATCCAGCAAAGCACGGGCGGTTTGAATATCGGCGGTAAAAGGCGTGTATTTTTCGGCTAAATTCAAAACGCGGCTATACTGTTTGGTTTTGCCCTGAATATAAGCCAAATCCTGCCCGCTTGCCCCAAATTCGGCTTTAACCTGCCCTAGCCGCGCCCGTAAAGCGTCGGGGCTGGTTTGGTCTTGTCTATTTAATTCTTTGGCTAAATTAACGATGTTTTGCAAGTGGTTTTGGGCGGATTGCACCCGGTTCATTAGACCCCGGTACTCGCCGTAAGCCAGCGTGCCGACCAGCCCGAAGCCAATCAGGGGAATTAGCAAAAGCAGAAACAGGCCCGGCCTTAAAAAGCCAAATCGCCGCCCCCTCTTTTTATTGGGCGGCGGCACTGCACCGGGTTGCTTTTCTCTAATTCTCAAGGCCAAGAAAATAATTACTCCCTAAAATGCTCCCCGGCGGGTAATTAGTGCGCCGAGCGTTCGCAAAATAATTTGTAAATCCAGCCAGAGCGAAAAATGTTCGATATAGTACAAATCTTCGCTGGTATGCAAATGTAAAGGCTTGTCGCTACGTCCGTTTATCTGCCACCAGCCAGTAATACCGGGCGGCACTGAAAAACGGCCAAACTGGAAGGGGGCGTAATTCGAGACGATTTGAGGTAATTCCGGGCGCGGGCCGACAATACTCATATCGCCCATTAGTACGTTTAACAAATTGGGCAGTTCGTCCAGACTGGTTTTGCGTAAAAAGCGGCCAAACCGGGTAATGCGGGGGTCGTCGGGGTGCTTGTGTACCAGATTGCCGTTTACGTTGCGGATAACATCTTTGAGCTTCGCGTCCGCACCATCCTGCATTGTCCGAAATTTGTAAATATAGAACAGGCGGCAACATTCGCCGACCCGCATTTGGCGGAAAATAACCGGGCCGGGTGAATCCAGCCGGATTAGCAAAGCAATCAGCAGCATCAAGGGAGCGGCCACAACCAGACCAATAGTTGCCAGCACAATATCCAGAGCGCGTTTCAAAAGCCGGTTTAGCCCGGTAATGCGCGGCTCGTTCAGATTTATAATAGTCATGCCGTCCAGTTGTCCGGCGTTAATGTAAATCAGACCGCTATTTTGTAAATCTGGCACAAACAGCACCTCAATCAAGCGTTGCTGCAATTCGATAACCAGTGGCAAGCCGCCGCTTTGCTGGTCAGCAGGCAAAGCCAATACGACGACATCCGGCTTGATTTCTTCGACAATTTCAAACAATTTTTCTCTGTTGCCCAAAAGCGGAGCATCCAGCACAATTTGGGCAAGTGGTTCCTGGCCTTGTGCGGTGATGGGTTGAGCCTTTTCCCGGTCAACAAAGCCAAGCAATTCGATTTCGGGATGTTTTGCCAATCGGTTGGCAATCAAAAGACCCAATTCGCTGGCCCCAACTATCAGGGTGCGTTTGTAAAGGCGGGCCATATTGCCACGTCGCCCCAGCCAGCCGAATAAAAGACGCGGGCCTATCAGAAAAATTACATCCAGCCCGCTAAAGTAAAGAAAGGTAATACGGGGTACGTCGCGAAATGATAGATAAAGTGCGCCGGCCAAAAGACAGGTCGAGAGCAAAATTGCCAGCAAGGTAGCACGGGTGCGGCTGGCGTAGCTGTTCAAATAGCCGTAATCGTAGACGCTCAGGCTGACCAGCGATACCATCCAGATAGGCAGAGTTTCGATGTAAACCCACATATCCAGCACCAAATCTTCTTTGCCAGGGCCAAGAGCTGTACCAAACGGCAGCGAAAGACGCAACACCGAAGCCAGATATAATGCTACGCAGGTAGCCAGCAGGTCAAAGGCCAGCCAACCATAGCGTATTTTGGAATTTACCATTCCTCACCTTGTTACTCTTACTTACTTGCTTTCAAACACATCAAAAAGAGCCTGAAATTGTTTAAACTTTATAAACTCTACAACGGATGAAGAAGCGAAAAGTTGCAAAATTTGCCCACAAAAATTACAGTCTGCCTCGTATTTTTGAGTGCGGACATAAACCAAAGCGGTTACTTCGTTGTGAACCGGGGGAGCAGTTTTCTCCACTGCCAGTAATTTTATGCTAAATAAGCTTTTTTGACAAGTTTTTGAAATTCTAATAAAAAGCTATAGCAAAAATAGCAAATATGTGCTAAAATTATTTTAGCAGAAAAAGCTAACGGAATGGTTTAATACGTGACAATAGATTTGGGGGCAAAAACAATGATGACCGAAGAAAGAATCGAACTGGACACTACCGAAGCTCAGGGTGAGGTTAAACCGCTAGTAAACCAACAATTTGTGAATTGGCTTAATGAAAAAATGGACGAAGCTAACCGCTCGGTGCGCTATGTTGCCCGGCAACTAGGGGTGGCTCACGTTACTTTGCGTAGCTGGATTTTGGGTGACAATGCACCCGGCACTGATGGAGTACGAAAGCTGGCACAATTTTTCAAAGTAGACGAGGATTGGTTGTTAGTGCTGGCCGGACACCGTAGCGCACGTCCTGGCATTAGTGACCCGGAGCGCGAGGAATTTGTGATGTGGCTTAGTTCTAACGTAGATAAAATTTCCCGCCGCGATATGCGGGCGGTTCGCCGGATGCTCGAAGAATTACTAAAGACCGAATAAATTTGTTGGGAGTATGCTTTGCTTTATGAAGGGCATACTCCTGGACTAACCTCAAAAAAGCCGCATGAGTCTTGCAGGGCGGCTTTAGCTTGCATTTACGCTAAAAGCAAATAAATTTTATAATAAGGGGACGAAGCTATGCGGGTGAACCTGGAGCAGTTTGACGCTGCACCGCTCGATTTGCTGATTTCTTTTTTAGGGTTGCACAAAAATTACCCGGTAAATTTACAACCATTATTCGATACGATGGCAATTAAGGTAAGCGGGGCGGCGGGTATTCCCGGTCACTTACATGGAGCTTCGGGCATACGGGATGGCCGGGGCGTTATCCTGATTGATATTACTTTGGATGCTACCCGACAGCTTTGCACTCTGGGGCATGAAATGGGCCATCTTTTTAAGCATTTGGATGAGCAAGTTTTTCGGCCCAAAACTGCTATAGCAGAAACCGAAGAAGTTTCCCGTCCAGGCTGGTTACAAACCGTTCCCGGCAAGCAAAAGAACTTTTTATATGTGCGCGAACCCCTGGATTTATTGGAAGAGGACGAAGCCGATTTAATCGGGGCATATTTGGTTGTGCCAAAAGAGCCGATGTTGGCACTTTTGGCACAAGGCTTCGATAGAACCGAGATTGCCGCCCGTTTGGGTGTAACCCTGCATTATCTGGAATTGCGAGTTGCTCTGATGCTGGCCCGCAACGAAATGGATGAGTGAACTAATTCAGGCTACTAACCACTTCCGGTTGCTCGGATTTCTCATGCATTTTTACAGGCTGGGCAGTATGAACCAGCATTACCGGCAAATTGCTATGTCGAACTACTTCACCGGCTACCGTTCCCAACACAACTTGACCAAGACGGCCTCTGGCATGGGTTGCCATAACTATTGCCGAAGCTTTTAGTTTGGTAACGTAATCTACAATTTCATCCGGCGGGAAACCGACTCGCACGACCTTGACGCAACTTAAACCCTCGGTAGCAAAACGTTCCTGTATTTTGTCCAGGTATTGATAAGCTTCTTCCCGTCGAGCTTGGCCCTGTTCGTCCAAATCGTACATATACCACGAACCGCTATACTCGCTTACTACTAATAGCGGAACTACCCGCAATAAATATACAGTTGCTGAAGTCAAACGAGCCATTTCGAGAGCCGGTTCAAGGGCAGCTTCGCCTTCGGGCGAACCATCCAGAGTAACTACAATTCGATTACCGCCCGCCGCCTGGTTATCAAAGCCGGTAGGCTGGTTCAAAGTTTCGAGCAGCAAACCCGGCTCATCCAGTTCTTTGGGCCGAATTAACATTACCGGCAGTTTGGTATGATGCAAAATATTGTTAGCAACGCTTCCCATTAACAACCCGGCCAACCCGGTACGCCCGTGTGTAGTCATAACAATCAAATCGGCTTTTTCAAACGGTGCAATTTCAGCTAATTCTCGTTTGGCATCGCCGTATATAACAATAGTTTGTACTTTTTCCGGGACAAGATTCGGCTCTAACCTTGTGTCAATAATTGTGTCGCGCACTTCGGCCAAATAAGTTTCCGCCTGTCTGAGATATTGCAGCTCGTGGTCGGGAGTATCGGTCAAAAGGGTTGGAACTTCTGCCGCCCGCATCAAAAGCAAATCCGCCCCAAATTTAGTAGCCAATTTTATGGCATAGGGCAAAGCCTTTTCAGCTAATTGCGAACCATCCAAAGGAACTAATATTTTCTTGTACATATAGCTAACCTCCTAATTCAAGAGCTAATATTTTTTTACAACTTCAATATAACTCCCGGAGGTAAAAGCCTACGTCAAAAAAGGTGTATAAAAAGTTAAATTTGGCCGGGTTCTGGTAAACGGTTTTTCGCTTGACAGAGCTGGAAGGTCAGTTGCCAACGATTTACCCCAAACATGTTAAAGCCCTAAAAGAGCAGTTTAATAGCAGTAACGAGGCTCTCAAATTTTTCTATGTGCATATTGGGGGCGACGAAGAACACGCCGATAACGGTATTCAGTTCGCCGCCCGCTACGCTAATACTCCCGAAAAACGCCGGGCCGCCATTGCTGCCGTTCGCGCTTCCGCCGAAGTACGCTACGCCTATATGAGCGGCATTTATCGTCGTTATGTGCTGGAAGAAACTGGTTTGTAGCCAGCTTGAATTAAAAGGTCAGGGGTTGGCAATAAATGCCCGCCCTTGCTTGTTTGATAAGAAAAGCCGCCCGGTGTATTATTGGCAGAGTTGAAATTATTTTGGAGGCGGAAATGGCAGAAAGATACTCAACCCCGGTAGTAGAAACTGATTTTCTTTAGAAATATTTTATGACGTTGAGGCACAGGAACATAGCGAGTTAATTGTGTAGGTTGGAACAGAGCTTCCTGCTAAGACAGCCGTTCAACAGCTTCAAAAATTAGATGAAGAATGGCTGGTTTGTTTACCAAATCATGTTATCAAAAAGTTTTCGGTAGACTTAGGTTTTCGATATAAATCAACTGAAATAGTAAGAAATATATAATCAAAACTCATAAATCGGGACTAATTTTTGTTCGCTTTCAGCTTCAATCCGGGCCGAAAGTTCCAGATAATCCTTAATGGTACTGTTCTGGATTTTCTTTTTGAGCAATTCGTCAAGCTGGTAAATTCCCGCCGAATTTTGCATATTTACCTGAATGTGGATTGGCTTGACCTCACCCGCTCGCAGTTCGACGCTTTCGATAGCTGCCGCAGAGACCGAATGAATATTTACATGACCTTGCTCAAAGGGTATCCGGGAACGGCCCTTCGCCATATCCAGCGCATCGGCTACCTTGACCACTCCAGCTTCGATAGTCAGACAACGTTGGGAGCGAGCGTGGGCAATTATAGCGTGCAAGGTTTCGGCCATAACTATTGTTCGGCCTTCGATGTCGTAAATGCCTTCTAAAAGTTCCCGAATTTTGCGCTCCGCCAGCCAAAGGCTATGATGCTCATGCTCATCACGATGGACGCAAATCCCAATATCGTGCAATAGAGCTGCCAGCACAACTACTATTTCCGCATCCTCATCGCTCATCTTGTGGTGCTTCACAACACTTGCTTCGATGCCCGCCGCCCGCAGCATCCGTAACATCTTTAGCCCGATGTTTGCCACAATTTGCACGTGTACCCGTCCGTGGTCGCTAATTCCAAGTCGGTCTACCGCGTTAATATTGGCACATTTCCAAAGGGTTTGTAGCTCAATATCGGCGTTGACCTTCTCAAGCAAAGCGGATAGCTTCGCATTGTTACGGGCAGGAAGCCGGATATAGCTTTTGCTAACAGGGAGATTTTCCAGAGAGCCGGGAGTTTGGGGAAGATTTTCAAGGTTGATAGTCAAGCCTTGTTCACTCGTTTGTATAACTTCAGACATTATTATATTTTCTCACTTTCTTATAATTTGCCGTAAGTACGCCAGTATCGCGCACTTGAACGACGACCCTTTGTCGTCGTTGCCGATTTCCCTTTGAAATCGACGCGGCTCATAATTCCTTCTAGTATAAAATACGTTCCGATGGCCTCAAAAGTTTCAAAATAATTTTAATTTCGTCTTAAACTTGACAAGAAATAGAATGTCTGTAGAATGGATTTACGCTTTGTGAAAGCAGCGTATAAATAAACAGAAGGGAGGAATATTTGCGCTATGGGCGATAAAAGTCCGAAGGATGCAGCCAAGAAAAAGGCTCAGAAGGATTCGACCAAAGATAAGAAAAAAGCACCCGCGCCTACTGCTGTCGAGCCAGCCAAAAAGAAATAAATTTGGCGCAATATCAGTCTTTTTTACGGCGCAATAAATTCAGGTGTTTTTTAATAAGTTTGATAATGCTTAACGAGCGGCTGTGTCAGGTAAAACCAGCCGCTTTATTCTTGAAAAGTCGGAAGCATATACTCCATTTGACTCCCCTTTGGTTTTGATTTGGGTCCAGGAGCTTAAATCTTACCAAAAGAGGGTCTTTTTTGTATAGCGTATTAGCCCTGTTAGTCGGAATTAGTTCAGTTGCAACGCTTGCAACGTTTTGCCAAGATAGAAGGGGCAAAAGTTGGAAAACCCTTTGTCGCGACTGAGCGATTGAAACATGCTTTTTTGATTGAGGAGCTTATATGATGGGGTATATTTTTTATCTTTTTACATGCAATATCTTTACAAAGAAGCTGGTTTAAATTTGACTGCCAACAAGCCTTCAGGCGCAGATTTAACCCGGTATTTCAAAAGAAAATTGGACTGAAACGTCAGGAATGGGATTAAACTTTACATTCCTGACGAACGCGAGCCAGATTCCAGATTAAGATACGGTTATCGGTTGCACTGATAATAAGTTCCATATCGGGCGAGAAAGCCAGCACTGTTTTGCGCCCGGTCAGGCCCAAATCCAGCATTGCCACCAGTCGTGGAACTCGTCCCATACTGCTTTCAGGTGAAATATCCCAAAGGCGCAAGATTCCGGCTTCATCTGCCGCCATCACCATTCGATTATCGGGGCTATAAGCGATTTCGCGGATGGGATTATCTCCCGCTACCAAATCATGATAATCGGCGGCGCGTAAATCCCACAAACGCACCACCTGTATCCACTTGTCGGCCTCCTGTCCCTGCCCCGAAGCTTCCGCCTCGCCAGGACGAGCTTCGTTAGCGGCTTGAGGCGGGCGCGAACCATTAGCCGAAAACCCGTTATTAGCCCTGCGGCGATTAAGCGGTCTGACCGCATCAGGACGCACCGCCAAGCCTACTGCCATTTCAAAACCACTGTGGTTGAAAGCAAAAGTAGTCAGGCGTTCCCGCGTCGGGTCATTTTCGGCAAACCATCGCCAGCCGGTGTACACATTTTGCAAAAGTACGCCACGAATACCCAGCGTTGCCACTTTGGTACCGTCCGGGCTAAACACCAGGCCCCAATTATTAGCATCGGTAGCTTCGGAAGGAAAAGGGGCGGCGGGATACATCCGCAAAGGCTGTACCCGATCATTCTCCAAATCCCAGTAACGGGTTTGCCCGGTAGCATCGCACCAGGCCAGCTTTGTACCATCCGGGTTAAAAGTCAGCGGGGCAAAACCGTTGAAGCCGCGTAGTACCAAACCTTCTTCCGGCTCAAGTTTTTGCAATTGGTCGCTGTTCCAATCGCCCACCTGTATCAACTTGGGCGTAATCCAGGCGAAACGTCCCCCGCCCGCCGGAATAATAAAGCGATAATTTTGCAAAGTAGAAGGAGCTTGATAGCCACGAGTTAAAAAGGTGCGGGGTGCGCCCAGCGTGGCGGTTTGCACCCGATTACTGCGCCAATCCCAAAATTTCACTTCGGGCGGAAAAATCGTTCCCTTGCGCCCCCCGGCCTGATAATGAATCATACCGCCATCGCTACAGGCGAAGATAACCGAACCATTGGCAGTAAAACCCAAAGTAGTTACATGAAAACCACCGTGACCACTCAGAGTACGTTCCAAAGCAGGTCGCCCGCCCGGTTTTTCTTCCACCACGCCAGTTTTAGGGTCAGTTTCCGGCAAAAGTGGGCCACGAAACTCCTCCAGATCCCATTTTGGCCCAAAATTCCCGGCGTGCAAGGAACGCTGGAAAGAATTGAGCCAAAGCAAAGTTTTTGTAACCGAATTGGGTTTACGACTATCTTGCTCCGGCCAAACCAAAAACGGCTCGAAAGCGTGCAAAGCCGCCAAAAGCTCATAGATAGCCAGCACTACAATCCCGGCAGAGGTGGCAAAGCCCCAGGCCAGTATAAAAGTATCGGTTACATTTTGGAAAAGGTAAATCAGGATAATTATGGAAGTGAACAGGCTGAAAAGCGCACCCGTCAAAAAGGTTGTGCCAAGTGCAACAGGCGCGGCATTGTCCATCCAGTTCGGCAAACGGCGCGGAATACGCAAGAAAACATTCAGGGCGTAGCGTATCCCAAAAACGGTCAGGCATATCAAAAGAAACGAAATAATAAAGCCAGCCAGCTTAAAATCTGCCGGAGTGCTTAAATTTCCAGCATAGCCAAAAATACCAAAGCTGCCCCAGACAAACGAACCAAGCGTCCAAAGCACTGCTAAAAAAAACTCATCCCAACGAGGCCGGGTTTGTTGCGCCATTCTACATTTCCCCCGTTTGTGTTTTTACCAACTTACTTATTGGCGACTGCCCGACTTTGGCCGTTATAAGGCACGTCGCGCCGTACTTCCAGTATATCACGGACTGATTGCAGCTTTGCCAATATCCGGCTTAATTGTTCCAGGCTGGTTACTTCTAATGTAAACAGGATAGAAATTATACCGCGCTGGTTGGCCGGAAGGGTACGAAAATCTCCCATGTTAATTTTTTCGTCGGCTACCAAAACTGAAATATCGCGCAAAAGCCCAACCCGGTCTACCGCTTCCATCCGTACCGGCACGCGATAATACGGTACAGTCGATTCGCCCCACGAAACCCGAATCAAGCGGCCCTGGTCTTTTTCCGGCACATTTAAAATATTGGGACAATCGATGCGGTGTACCGAAATACCTTTGGTGCGGGTTACAAAACCCAAAATTTCATCACCCCGCACCGGGCTGCAACAATTCGCCAGGCTGGTTAGCAAACCGCCAATCCCCGAAACCGTCATATCGGTGGCAATCGTGGGCATTTTTTCGGTAGCATTGGTTATAACCGAGCTAGGCTGCATAAATTCGGGTAATTCCGTACCCTTGCTGGCATCTACCAACCGAGAAGTAATTTGAGAAACCGAAATCCCGCCATAGCCAATGGCTGCCAGAAAATCTTCCAGCTTATCGTACTTCGGAAAATGGTCGGCCACGGTATCATAGCTAATATTATGCAAACCCAGCCGTTTTAATTCTTCGTCCAGTATTTCACGCCCGTGCGAAATATTTTCGTCGCGCTCCTGCCGTCTGAACCACTGGCGCACTTTATCTCGCGCTCCGGCAGTTTTCAAATAACCCAGATTTGGGTTAAGCCAATCCCGGCTCGGCCCTTTGCGGTTTTTGACCTGCATTATCTTGACCACTTCACCGTTTTGCAATTGGTAGCTAAGTGGTACAAGTCGGTCATTTACTCGCGCCCCGCCGCATTGATGGCCTATATCGGTATGAATACGGTAAGCAAAATCAATGGGGGTTGCTCCGGCGGGCAAATCCATTATATCGCCTTTGGGCGTAAAAACATAGACCTGGTCTTGAAAAACATCGGTTTTAAGACTATCTACAAAGTCTTGAGCATCGGTTTCCGCCCCACCGTCTTCGCGCCAATCAATCAAGCGGCGCAACCAGGCGATTTTAGCTTCAAACTCTACATCGCGTTTGCCGCCTTCTTTGTATCGCCAGTGGGCAGCAATCCCGTATTCGGCCACTTTGTGCATATCGTGGGTACGGATTTGAACTTCTATCGGGCGACCATCCAGCGAATAAACGGCAGTATGCAAAGATTGATACATACTTTCTTTAGGAGTAGCAATATAATCATCAAACTCGCCCGGTATGGGTCGCCACAAAGTATGAATTATACCAAGCGTACCGTAACAATCCCGTACATTCTCGACAATAATTCTAACCGCCAGCAAATCATAAATCTGATCAAGCGGGCGATTTTTGCGGCTCATCTTCTTATATATACTGTAAATATGCTTGGGTCGGCCACTAACATCGCTATACTGAATTCCAGCATCGTCCAGAGCTTTACGAATAGTCATTTGCACCCGTTTCAAAAAGCGTTCGCGGCTCTCGCGCTTATCGTTCGTGAGATTAACCAAATTCTGATACTCTTCGGGGTGCAAATACATAAAACATAAATCTTCGAGCTGCCATTTAATGTTCCAGATGCCGAGGCGGTTAGCGAGTGGGGCGAAAATTTCGAGGGTTTCAGTAGCAATCTTGATTTGCTTATGTTGGGGCTTGAATTGCAAGGTTTGCATATTATGTAAGCGGTCAGCCAACTTAATCAACACCACTCGTACATCATCGACCATTGCCAGAAACATTTTACGAAGGTTTTCGGCCTGCTCCTGCTTCTCAGCAGCCGCTTTGTTACTAAATTCATCTACTGGCTGCCACTTAATCTTGCTTAATTTAGTAACACCTTCGACCAGACGAGCAACTTTTTCGCCAAATTCTTTCTGGATTTCTTCCAGCGTAACCGAAGTATCCTCCGGGACATCGTGCAGCAAAGCCGCCACAATTGCATCACGGTCTAGCTGCATTCCGGCTAGAGTGGTCGCGGCGGCGATTGGGTGGATAACATACGGCTCGCCGCTATTCCGAAATTGGGCGGCGTGGGCCAAAGCTGCAAAAGCTACCGCCCTCTGCACCACCGACCAATCGGCGGGCGGCAAATAACCCCGCACACTCTCCATCAAGGCCGAGGCATCAGGATTGCGAGATGCATCCTCGGACGAAATAGCCGTTTCGGTGACTGATGGTTTTGTGGTTTCCGTTTCAGTGGACATCTTCTAACCTCCCATAAACCTTTAGTTAAAGGTTTCCCCTCATCAAGTCCGAACACGACTCCCTTGTCGTCCCACAAAAATGGTATGGTTATAATAATACGAAACAAACTCAGGCGAGTTTCCGTTTAGCATTTATTGGGTAAAATTTGGTTCTATTGTAGTGCATTTGACAAGCTTATGTCAATTTTTTGCTTTAGCTCCCTATCCAGTGTGGCATAGACCTTGCAAAAGTGGTCGGCGTTGCCCAATTGCTTTAAGTTGAGAGAAACGTTATAATTAAAAACTGTGCGCTTTATCATATTAAAAACGCAAAATTAAGATTATAATCAAGCCAGGGCAAATTGCCCGCTGAGTGGCAGGAAAGTGATTCGGTAGAGAATTAGAATGCAGCAAAAATTGTCCGAAATGACCTCTAATTTAATTGAGTTAATGCTTGCCGCAATTGTGCCTAATTCAGGGATAAATCCAGAAATTGCAAGGGCGGCTCTTATTCGGGCGGCTCAGTTTTTTGGCGATTTACAGGCCGAAAACGGTAATTTCTGGGATAGCCGCGATGCTCAAGACAATTTCGTGATGGGCAAGTTTACTTTTTCTACCGCCGCTGGAATGTTACCCGGTACAACCCTTGAACAACACGGCGCACTCGAACATCATGCCCGCGCTATTTTGGGTGCGCTGGACGACCAATATGTGGTTGACCGTATCGAACAAGTCCGGCGTGGACGGCCAATCAGTTTGATGGGCTACGTTTCGGGCGGAACGAGCGCACAGGGACAAATTGGCTTACAGCTTGACCCCAAACTAATGTATTTGCCGCAAGAAGAAAGTGACCGTTTGTATGCTGCCGTTAGCAAATGTGCTTACTTACTAATCCAGTCCGGCTTTGACCGCCGCAAGCCCCTGGTTTTTCACGCCGAGCTAAATAGCCAGTACGGTTTTAGTCAGATACGTTACGAAGAGCATCAGCTTTTGAAATCAGTCAACGTACCCGAAGCCGAACTTCCCCTTTACCGGGCGCAAGTTTACATCACTATGCCCCATCTTTTGCCCTGCAACGAAGATTTACTTTGCAAAGAGTTAATCAAGCATGACCTCGGTTATTGGGCCAGCCGCTAAAAACTTCGCACCCCAAAAATTTGACAGCCGCGCAACAACGTGATAGCCTCAGACGTTGTTATTATAGGATTCTAGGGCGGAAGGTGGACAAAAAATGACACAGGAACAACAAGTTTTAGAAGAAAATAATGGTCAAAAAAGACCAGAACTAATTATACCAACGGCAGCAGACCGGCTGCGAATGTTAAAGCGTTACAAAAATATCGCGATGGTCGGGCTTTCGCCCAATCCTTACCGACCCAGTCATTTCGCCGCAATTTATATGCTGGCCGAAGGCTATAATATTATCCCGGTAAATCCGGCGGCTAAAGAAATTTTGGGCCGCAAATCCTATCCATCTCTTAAAGATATTCCCGAAGAAATAGATATTGTGGATGTATTCCGCAAGCCCGAAGACGTGCCGCCGTTGGCAGAACAGGCTATCGAGATTGGCGCAAAGGTGTTGTGGCTACAATTAGGAGTAATTAACCTCGAAGCCGGACTAAAAGCGCAAAATGGCGGATTAGAAGTAGTTATGGATAGGTGCGTCAAAATCGAACATGCCCGGTTCTTTGGTGGCCTCAACCTTATCGGCCTTAATACTGGCGTAATTACGTCTCGTCGTGAATTGTAGCTACAAAAGAGCGAAAACCAATCTTGAAAATTCACGAACCTGTACTTAAAATTAACAAACAATCATCTAAAGCTAACTACCTGTTATCTTTTTTATCCATTTTTGTTGAAGAATTTCGCTATTTAGTGCGAGGGCTGACCGCATATCCGTTATACGCCCTGCTTTTTGGAGCGTTGGCTCTTTTCACACTGGCCTATCAAGTGCCACTCGATTTCGCGTTCAAGCTTGGCCCGGCCAATAATGCCGATTTTTTGTATGCCGCCAGCTTTAATCAGCGCGAATCTAACGGCGACTTTGGTTTTCGCTGGTCGAGTGCAGAAAGTTATTTGCGGTTTCCGGGCGCAGGTCGTCTCCCACAGGTTAGTTTAGAAGTAACCATGCAAGTGGGGGGTCGACCCGCTAATCTAGCCTTGCCTGTAGTCGAAGTTTGGGCGGACGGGCGCAAGCTGAGCGAGGTGACAGTTGGGCCGGGAGCGCAAATCTATCGTTTTGATTACCAACCTCAAGGGCAACGGCTCAGGGGCGATTTAATTTTTACCCTCAAAACTCCTTCGGCATTTCAGACTACCGACCATAATTTACCGCTTGGTGTAGTCGTTACCGAAGCCCGGCTAAAAGCTGGCCCGGTTAATAATCGCCCGGTAATTCCGGCTTTACCTCATACCGCCCTGCTCTTGACCGGGCTGCTAATATTTTATTTGGCCTTAGTACGCTCAGGTTGGCAACCATTGGGGGCAGCACGCTGGGCCGCATTGCCAGGGGTTGGACTAGCCTTCGCACTGGCCTTTTATCGCCTGCACCTGACTCCCATCACCGAAGAACTTTTCCTGACAATGCTTTTAGCCTACCCGCTTACCGCGCTCGGCCTCCGCACCACTCAACTATTTCAAAGTTCAAAGTTTCAAGTTCAAAATTTCAAGTTTAAATCAACCGACAGCTCTAGTCCACAAACAACCGACAACCCTAAAACATTCAGTTCTCAGTCCTCAGTCCTCAGTCCTTATTTAAAATGGATTGGCCTTATCTTTTTTGCAGTATTTGTGGTAAAAGGGGCGGGGTTAAATCATCCGGCCTTTACGACGATTGACCACTGGTTCAGGATACATCAAATTTTGCGCTTTTGGGATAATCCCGGCGAATTCTGGCGACAATATTATAATGTTAGCACCGGGCAAACTGTTACCGGGCTATCGGGCGGGTCGGCAGTTTTAGGGCAATGGGGCGTATCGGTGAGCTTGCCATACTCTCCCCTGTTTTATCTACTGGCTGCGCCTCTCGCCCGCATCTGGCCCACTCATGACCCAAATCTATTAGCGGCAGTCAATTTGCTGGCGACCTGGCTCGAAGCTTCTTCGGTATTTCTGGTTTACATTATCGCCCGCCTATCTTATCGGGGACAGTGGGCCGCCCG
>JBBQGP010000022.1:0-40933 GCA_038323095.1 Chloroflexia bacterium
TTGGGGCGAAAATCGGGCTGAAGCTATTGAACGGGGTCGGGTTGCGCTGGAAAACTTCAAAATCGAAGGTATCAAGCATAATATTCCGCTGCACCTCAAAATTTTGGCTAATCCAGAATTCCAGCAGGGCAAATACGATACTGGGCTTTTGAACCGACTTTAGCTTTTATCCAAATTCCGCTTTGTGCCAATTTTACTCGCACAAAGCGGAAGCCTCACAAATTCTTTAACGAATCAAGTAACTTTCGGGCGAAATAAATAAAGCCGCCATCGATTGCCTGGTAATCTTCCGACTCGATATTATCGTGAATCCAGGCATAATTAAGTATTTGAGAGGCACAACCTATTAAGTCAGCCAGTTGCAAGGCCCGTTCCAGCTCGGCTTGGGGCAAGAATTTCTGCCAGGGTTCTAAATATGCCCTGGTCAATTTCTCCCAATAATCCGGCCCGGCTTTAGCATCTTCGCCCGATTCCCGAAACGGGTTAAGGCTTAGAAAAGGATGGGTAACGCTTAAATCCGACCAATCGTAAAAGACAAATCCTTTGGCAGTTACGGCGACGTTATGGGCATGGAAATCACCGCTATCGATTGTTTCGGGCAACCCAAAAGCAGCCAACTCCAGACAAAGTGCTTGCAGGTGCGGGATGGCGGCGTGCAATTGGTCTAACTCTTCCTGGCTCAAGCCCCTTGTTTCCCCTACTAGCCACAAATCGTCGCGTCCCAGAACTTTTTCGATTTGCCCACCCAGTATTTTTAGCCGTCTATCGCGTGCGCCTGCCTGCAAAAGTTCCTCCACATAGGGGATACAGGTTATTTGCAAATTGGCATATTCTCGCACGGCTGCTTCCCAAACTGAAAAATCGCTAAACTCGGCTACGGCTTGCCCCTTAAAATCGGTCATCAAAATCCAGCCTTTAGAGGCTTCTACCTCTAAAATCTGCGGAACTTCTCCGGGTAACAGCTTTTCCAGCAATTGCCCGAAAACTGGTTCATCCTTGAAATAAGGCGGTACTGCTTTTAGATACAAATTTCCGGCGGAGGTCGAAACTTTTAGTTGAGCGGAAATTACGTCGGACTTGCGTTGCTCAATCGGGGCGGTAATTTGCCAATTTTGGGCCTTCACGAAATCTGTAACCCATTTTTCAGCTTTTTCAAACCAGCCCAATCTGGCCCAGGGCATCCGGCCTAACGGGATTTGCCCGGTGCTATTTTCAAGTAACCAGCGTTGAATTAGTTCCGCGTGAAGCGGGTTAGCAAATTTCTGGGGAGTTATTTCACTCATTCCGTGCCAGCCTAAATTAGTGCTTCCCCCACGAAGCTGCAATATTAGCACCCGATGGGTTGCCCGAAATTCGTTATTTTCAAAAATTCGCTGAAAATAATAGTCTTTTATCACAATAGTTTCCAGGCTATAGCGTTCCCGCAGAGTTTGAATTACCCAGGAATTAAAAACGCTTGGGTGAATTGCTTTTAGAGCCTCCCAATGTGGTAAAACCCAAAGATTACTGTCTTCATCTTCAATCAGTAATACTCTATCTCCGCTTGCATTAGTAATAATAGCGTAAAAATCTCTTTTTATGGGTGGCTTAATATCACTCATTTTGATAATCTTTCTTTTAGAACCTTTTTGAGAAAAGAAGTAGCAAAAAAAAGCAAGTTAAAAGTTGAATAAAACTGAAATAAAAGGTAAGCTTGATTTATGGACAACAACAAAAAACCTTAGCTTGAAAACCTTTCCCATGAGGAGTGGCAACTCATTATGCCACATTTGCCCGCACTGCGTGGCAAAGGACGACGCAGCCAGCAAAATTGGCGCGAATTATCGAATTTAATGTTTTATTTAGCTCGCACTGGTTGCCAGTGGCGTAATCTGCCTCGCGATTTTCCTTGCTGGCAGACCGTTTATACTACCATTTTCAAGCTTTGGTACGGGCTGGGGGTCTGGCAAACTCTTAATACGGTCTTGAGCCAATTTGTCCGGCAAAGAATTGACAAAGAAGTGCAGAGGACTGAGGGGAAATTCGGAGTGGGAAGTATAAAGTCGCCGGGAATGGTGGTACTCTTACTTTTAACTTTTCTCTCAGTCCTCCGCACTTTTGCATTAGGTTGCTTTGTCGCTAAAACTATTATGCCCGCCTCTTGTTTATCTTATAGTGTGAATTACGTAACAAATAGGTCTTTAGACCTACTTTGAAATTAGTCTAAAGTAGACTAACAATTCCATAGTCTAATCAACTATCATGTTCTTAATTAACCAGCTATGCTGGTTATGCTTATTTTGATAGGCTTTAGTGAGAGCTTAACAGCCTGAAAAACGGAAGTAGTAAAGCTGGTGACTACGTGGAAGCACAATTTTGGCCCAAATCTGGTACACAAGAGTATTTTTCAATGTCCTTAAATAATTCCAATATCCCTACCGACCCGCTAAGGGTGATAGTAGTGGATGATAGAGCGGCGGTTCGCGAGAGCTTACGGACAGTTCTGACGCTGGAAGATGATATAGCGGTAGTCGGTGAAGCTGAAAATGGTCGGCAAGCGGTAATGATTGCTTCCAAAGTCAAGCCTGATTTGGTGTTGATGGATTTTGAAATGCCTGATGCCCAGGGTAGCAAATTCGATGGAATTGATGCCTGTCGCGAAATTAAAGCCCGTCATCTGGCCCATGCCGTTATTATTCTGACAGTTCATGCCGACCATCAGACCCGCGAACGAGCAGCCGCAGCCGGTGCGGATTTATTCCTCGAAAAAGGGGTGAATACTGGCGAACTGCTGGCTCATATTCGGAAGCTGGCTATCTAAGCTTTGTCCCGCTAATCGCTGGCTTACTAATTGATGGAGCAATACCCTGCAATAGATATTAGCAAACTGAAGCAGGTCTAAATTCTTAGGCTAAATTGGCAAAAGCTGCGCCTGTTTAATTAGTTGTTTGAAATCGCGGGCCAGATAAGGCTGCCACATCGCGCCAGTGCCGCTTTGTACGCCGTCCGCCCCGGCTTTCAGGTAGTCTATCCCGTCCTGAGCGGTCATAATCCCACCTACGCCCACCAGCGTAAATTCAGAAGGACGCAAGCCCAATTTGGCGCGGGCTTGTTGCATCCGGGCCAGCATTTCCAACCCGGCCTGCTTAATTCCTGACCCGCATATACCACTTACCAAACGGTTTTCACCCGGTAGGGCTTGTTGATTGTTCTCATCCAAAACTTTGGCCGGAATGGTGTTGATGGCTGCTATACCGCTTGCACCACCTTCGTAGGCGGCTTTGATTGCGTCGCTAACCTGATGTTGGCTGGCGAGATAGCCAAACTTTAACAGGAAGGGCATAGGGCCAAGCGCAGCTTTGAGGGCTTGCGAGATTAAGCGAACGGCTGTCGGGCTTTGAAAAAGACTACCCTCGCCGCTACATACATTGGGGCAGCTTAGATTGGCTTCGATTGCATCTGCTCCGGCGTTTCTGGCCCATTCTGCCGCCAAAGCATAATCAGCCGCCAGTTCTTCTAATTCGCCGCCGTTTTTAGCCGTACCGACTACGCTAACCACCAGCATTTGTCTGGCGTTCAACCCGGCTTTAGCTTTAGCTACATCACTTTGCCAGATTGCGGGCGGTTGGCTGGGCATCCCAAAAGAATTAGTAATACTTAATTCCGCCAGTAATTGATTTTCATCAGGTAAGGTAAAAAGGGTTGGGCGTTCCCCCTCGAAAGTTTGATACCAGTTTGGCTGGGTTTGGACGGCCCGCACATTAGGGAAAGGGTGGCAGGGATGGGTGTTGGTGCGAACGGTTTTATAGGTTAGCACATCAAAGCCCAAATCGGCGTAAAGCTTGATAAAAGCTGAATTCAGGAGTGGCCCGGCGGGAACGCCTATTGCCGAATTTAGTTCTTTGCCCAAAAACCTTACAAATTTTAGACCCCGGTTCAACTCACTCAGGTCGGGATACTTACCGTCGAATTGCGGGCCGCGAACATAATTTTCGTCATAGGTTAAGCTGGTATCATAGGTTGGTTTCAACTTTATCTCACCTTATTCCTTAAAACACTATTCAAACAAGGCACTTACTTTTAATCCGAAGCCGGGTAATGTCGCGCCGCCCTTTAATTCATCTTCCAAATTAAACAATTGAGCCAATTTGCCATTATCGTAAACTACCACAAATTTTTCAAGCATATAAATAGACCAGATTAACGGCACACCCACCCGGCGGTAAGCTACTAATTTATCATGAATATCCTGAGTATTATCGCTGGGCGAATTGACTTCGACCACTAAATCAGGAACAAGCGCAATCGGCCCGGCGAAATCACCCGGCAAGCGACCTGATGCAACGTAGCAAGCATCGGGTAAAACGTAAGTTGGTCTTCCTTTGGCTTCGTTCGTTCCCAGAATGGTGGGTGCATTGTTAAAAACTTGCCCGATTACATTTGTTCCAGCTAATCTGGCTTGCTCTCTGGCGTAAACTTTTAAGTAATATCCCACATTATTGGCAATTCTGCCGTGCAAGGCGGATGGCCCGGTAGGGGCGGGTCGGTTTCTAGGCACAAGTTTTCCCTCTACTAACTCATATTCAAATTCGCCGTTCTCATACAAATCCAAATCGAAAAACTCGTCCAGCGTATAAGTACGGGTGAGGTCAATATCGGTTAGCTCGTCGCTTAGTTCGATAGTCATAATCTTGCCTTCCCTCAGAACTTATCCCGGTTGAGCGATATGATTTCTAACACAATCGGGATAAGTTTTTGGCTATTTTACAACACGTAAATGACTGCGCTTGCGCTTTTTATCTTTGCTCTGGCTCTCTTCCTGTTCCTGCTGTTGGGCTGGATTGCTGGCGGCTTCCGGCTCGGTTTTTGAACTATTTTTGGCGGTGCGGCTTAGTTCCACCCGGCGTTCTACTTCGTCGAATTCGGCTTCTTCCTCGTCTGGACTATCTTCCAGTTCGAGTAATTCCGTCGGAGAAACTGTGTGCAAACGGCTACGGGCCATCTCGCTAATATCCCGGTCATTTGAGGCGGCAGGCAAAGCATTGGCCGGAGCAGGAAGCTCGTGTAGGGGAATTTCGCGGAAATGGCCTTCCTGAATCTCGCCCAAAAGCTCACGCGCATCAACAATGCTGTAGCGATAGCCTTGCTCGGTCAGGAAAAGCTGGCGGTTGGCCGAAAAATCCTGGTCTTTAGTGTCGCGAGTGACAATGCTATAAAAATAAGCCGCCGCCCCGTTAGATTTGGGCCGCAAAATTCGGCCTAAACGCTGGGCTTCTTCCTGCCTTGAGCCAAACAAACCCGAAACCTGAATCGCGACATTCGCATCGGGCAAATCTATGGCAAAGTTGGCGACCCGGCTAACTACCAAAACCCGAACTTCACCTTTTTTGAACTGACTGTATAATCTGGCCCGCTCCTGGTTACTGGTTTTGCCCGTAATCAACGGGACTTGCAGCATTGCCGCAATTTGCTTTAATTGTTCGATATATTGTCCGATAATCAAAATATGGTCTTCGGGATGCCGCTCCAAAATCGCGGTAAGCACCTCGTATTTGCGGGTATTGACCGCGCTCAGACGATACTTTATTCGGGTGTCTTCTTCCAGTACATATTCCATCCGCTCGGCGGGCGGAAGTTCAACCCGAACCTCGCAACATTCGGCGGTAGCAATCCAGCCTTCTTCTTCGAGGTCTTTCCAGGGCATATCATATTTTTTCGGGCCAATTAGCGAAAATACATCGGTTTCGCGTCCATCCTCGCGTACCAGCGTAGCGGTTAGACCCAAACGGCGGCGAGCCTGAATTTCGGCGGTAATCCGAAAAATCGGAGCGGGCAACAAATGTACTTCGTCATAAATAATCAGGCCCCAATCGTGATTAGTGAAAATGTTCAAGTGCGGGAACTCGCCAACTTCGCCGGTTTCCTTGTTTACCTCATAAGGACGATAGGTAATCATCTGATAGGTGGTAACGGTAATCGGCTTGATTTCTTTTTTCTCGCTACTGTACTCGCCAATCTGGTCAGGGTTAATATGGGTTTTGTCCACAATTTCGGTTATCCACTGGCGGACGGCGATTGTACTGGGGGTCAAAATCAGGGTATGCGATTGGAGTTTATGCATTACTCCCAGACCCACAACGGTTTTGCCCGCCCCGCAGGGTAGCACGATTACGCCACTGCCACCGCTATAGCTACCTTCGGCATAAAAAGCACTGGCGGCATCTTCCTGGTAATCCCGCAAATTAAAGTCACGCCCGGTCAGGGTAGGATTGCGTAAGGTAATCTCAAGAGCGGCACCATCCACATACCCGGCCAAATCTTCTACCGGGTAGCCAAACTGCACCATCGCCTGTTTAATATGACCACGCCGAGCCGGGTCAACTTGCAAGCAATTTTCATCAATACGTTTAATAATAAAGGGCTGTAAATTTTTATTGCGCTCGACTTCAATCAAAAGCATTTTATCATCGCTTCTGAGAACCATCTTGCCCTCTTCGTAAAGCATTTTAACCCGCCCATACCGCAAAATATAATCGCGAATGTCGGCGGTAATATTGCCGGGAATGGGGAATTTGCTATAGCGGCTAAGAGCTTCGACGATAATATCCGCGCTCATTCCGGCGGCGGCAGCATTCCAGAGGGAAAGCGGGGTAATGCGATAAGTGTGAATATATTCGGGGCTTTTTTCCAGTTCGGCAAAGCGGCTTAACTCATCACGAGCCGCTTCGTATAGAGGGTTGTTTACTTCTAAAAGTACCGATTTATCGCTTTGTATAATTAAAGGGTTGGCCGGATTGTAACTCACTGTTTCCTTGCCTTCCTGCCTTTCGTATAATGTTTCTTTATAAGTTAAAACTCCCTGTATTATATCACTGTAGGCAAATAACAGAAGCCGGGTTGCTTTGTGAATTAATAGTTAGGGGATTTATCTATTGGTGGAGCAGTATTCTAAAAAACATTGCTTATGAAAATAAGCTTTTAGCTGGCTAAAAATTTGAATATGACTAATCAGGTTCGTTTCTAAATGCTTGCTGTCCTTGACAAAGCCTTTGTGAATATGGTTTGATGTGGCTAAATAAAGGAGAAAACAATGTCCGCTAAAGTTTTAGATAGTTCCAATTGCAAGGCCGAGCCACAGCAGCTAAAGCCATTAATTAATCAGGCTAAATGCGAAGGGGCAAGCGATTGTCTGAAGGTTTGCCCCTATAATGTGTTTGAGGTTCGTAAATTAGCTGCCGTTGAGCGCAAGGAGTTACCCTTGACTGCCCGACTGAAAGTGGCGGTACACGGCGGCAAGCAAGCTTTTGTAATTCACCCCGAAGCTTGCCATTCCTGCGGTTTGTGTATACAAGCTTGCCCGGAAAAAGCCATCAGGCTGATTAAATTCTAGCTCAGGCGGTTTTTAGCACAAAGTTAAAATTGCCTTGCTTGCTGCCCCCGCTAAGGTCTTGCACCTGCATTAGCAATTCTTGATGAAAAATGCTGTCGCGCTGGTTTTGCGGCTCGTTCGGGAAGAAAAGTTGGGTTGTTAAAATAGACTGGCTGGGTGCTTGTACTTTTACATGAATATGGCGAGTGCGTCCGGGATAAAGACCCGGTACAACGGTTTCCAGCTTGAAGATCCCGTTCGCGTCGGTGTATTGATGGCCGCGCAATTTGAAGCCGGAATTGTCGTACTGCCCGCTTGCGTTGGCCTGCCAAAAATCGAGTAAAGCCCCTTTGACTGGCTGGCAATCGGTAGTCAGCACATAGCCTGTAACCGTCAGCTTTGTACCACTAATACTTGTCTCCAAAAGCGAAGTGCGTTCCGGCGAACTGGGCTTGAAGTATGGCCCTTCAGTTTCGGCAAGCGTTGTCTGGTTGGTCTTGCTGGAACAGGTCGGCGTGGGAGCTAGTACCTGCCCTGCCGTTGCTGCTGCCTGAGTAGTCGTAGTCACCGCCGTTGTGCTTGCAGGCTTGGAAGTGGCGGTACTGACCTGAGTAGTAGCGGCATTGGTGGTAGCGGCTTTAGCCGTAGCCGCCGAAGTTGGAGCGGAAGCGGTGGTCGAAGCGGGTGCGTTGGTGAGGGCGGCGTTGGTGGGTTGTGCCTGAGATTGAGCGGACGAGGTAACGGCGTTCTGGTCGCCACAGGCCGTCAGTGCCACTGCCGTTCCTCCAGCGACTGCCAAACCTACAAATTTACGCCGGGTTAAATTTTTTCCTGAAAACTTTTTCACTAATTTACTCCTTATATTTTAAGCTACTTTAAGCTACCTTATTCAATTCATTTGACACTATGCTCAAGGTTGGTTGTTGTTTAAGCAAGCCCTCGCTGCGCCAGAATTTCAGGTGTATTCGTCCTAAACCTTTCAAATCTTCAATTACCGTTTTGTTTTACATTTGTAGTTTATAAGGCAAGTTTAAGAAAGCAGTGAAAGAATCATGAGAAAGTTCTTAGATTTACTGCTCGGTTACGTGAAGTATTTGGGCCAGCAAGTCGCGTACTTTTTGGCCGTGTTGGGCGGGGTGGCGGAGTGGTTTATCCAAATCGGTAGTGTAACGGTTGCTGCGACCTTCGCGGACGTGCTTAATATAACTGTCTTTTTCCAAATCGCTTAAAATTCGTTGTACCGCTCGTTCGGTGATGCCAATTCGCAGGGCGATTTCGCGGGCAGTAAGGCTATTGGTTTGCGCTACACATAAAAATACCTGTGCATGATTGGTTAAAAAAGTCCAACCCTCATGTGACATCTTGAAAACCCCTTCAATCTATAGCTAATCAGAAAATGATTTAGAAAATTCGTCTAGCGTTCAACCGCCCTGAAATGAATTTCGGGCTAAGTAATGTGAAGTTGGTTCAAACCAACTGTTACAAACTTGGCTCTTATTTTAGTAGTTGGTTTCGGCACAGCCCACCTTTGGCGAACCAACTTACGGTCTCTTAGCCCGAAATTCATTTCAGGGCTACACTACCACTAATCTAACAATTCTATTTCTTTTCTCATTATCTATAGCAATAATAACGACAATTTTAGCGTGACAAAAACTTTACGTTTTTTATCACACGAATTTTATTTCACATGCTTTTATTATACTGCTTTAATTTTAATTCCTGGTACTTCTGACCTAGTCTTAACGCTTTATTAACTCTTTTCATTCTTGACAAATTTTGCACAATCAGGCATTATACATATACGACAAATTTTTCGTAAGTTGGTATTCGTGACCCAATATACGCTTATTACCAATTAGCTTTAGAGATACGAGGTGTGCTGTGGATTGGTTGGCCTACTTATTAGTTGCAGGCGTGCTGGGCCTGCCCCTGCTTTTTGTGGCAAGTTCTGCCGCTTTTGGCAAAGTTTTGCCGGGTAAGCTTTCGACTTATACCCTTTTAGCCTTTGGCGGGGCCTGGCTAAGTGCGCTAATACTGCTGGGACTGGTTATTTTTAACGGCTCGGTTAATTTTACGCTGGCTTCTTCGGGGCAGACCCCGCTATTCGGGTTTTTGGCTGACCGGGTGAGCGCAGTTTTGCTACTGCTGGTTATCACAGTTAGCGGTATCGTTCATCTTTTTTCAATCCGGGCTATGCAGGAAGAGCGGCATTTCTCGCGCTATTTTACCTTGCTAACGCTGGTAACTTTGGAAGTTTTGCTGGTGGTTCTCGCCAATAATTTGCTGATGCTGGGCATTTTCTGGATACTCAAAGGCTTTACCCTGACTTTCCTGCTGGGTCATTACCAAGACCGTCGGGCCTCCTGGCAAGCCGCTTTCAAGAAATTGCGGGCCGATTTGGTCGGGGCAGCTTCTATTATTGGGGCAATTTTCCTGACCTGGAACGTGTTCGGCACTTTCGATATTCACACGATTAACACTATTGCTACCGAAAGACCGCAAACTTTGCCAATTGAGCAAATTACCCTGCTGACTGTCCTGCTTTTAATCGCGGCAATGGCGAAATCGGCCCAATTCCCCTTGCACGGCTGGCTACCGCAATCGGTAGAAGCTCCGACCCCCGTTTCAGCCTTAATGCACGCTGGCCTGATTAACGCGGGTGGTTTCCTTTTTATTCGCCTTAGCCCGCTTTTCGTCGCTACCCCGTTCACGATGGCTCTGGCAGTAATAGTTGGCGGCTTCACTACGATTTACGCCACTGCCATTATGCGGACGCGCAACGATGTTAAAGGAATGCTGGTTTATTCTACAATGGGACAAATGGGCTTTATGATGCTGGAATGTGGTTTGGGAGCGTTCGGGTTGGCGATGCTGCACATTGTGGCACACGGTTTGTATAAAGCCAGCCTGTTTCTGGGAGCGGGCAGCGTTATTCAACAAAAGAACCTCAACCAGCACTTAGCTCCGGCTCACAAACATACCGCTCAATTGCCAATTGCCCGCTTTGTGGGGGCGGCGATATTGGTCGGAGTGCTATTACTAGGCTTGCCGCCAGTGCTTGGTTTTGGGGTTAATTCCAGTACAATTTTGCTGGCTTTCGCCTGGATTACCTTGATTTACAGTGTTTCAGCCCTTGAAAAGCTTTCGTCAATCAAGTTCTTTGCCGGAATTAGCGGGTTCATTGTCCTCTATATTATTGGAGCGCACGCCATCGAAGAATTCTTCAAGCCAAGCGTCGCACCCGCCCCGACCTTAAATTCAGCCCTGATTTACGGCTTGTGCGGAATTCTTATCCTGATTGGGGCAGCAGCCATAATGCTGCAAAGCTCAAACAAGCCAGTTTGGATAAACAAGCTTTTCACCCAGATTTATGTACGCACTTTGTTCACCGGCTACGGCAAGTAATCAACTATTTTAAGGGTGGTTCAAGCAAATAGACATTAAGTTCAGGAAAATCTGGAACCAGGAATAACAATTCAAATGCAAAAGGGATTTCTAAGCCCGATAAAGATGAGCTTAGGTAATCGGGATTGGAAATCCCTCCTACATTGATACCAAATGAGCAGGATTAGGGAGAAACAAGATAAATGGAAACTTTGGTTAAGGGCAGCGACACCGGGCATTACTTGCAGCAAGCGGTAGAAGAAGCCAGCAAAATTATTACCCCGTATTGGCCGATTAGCACTTTTATCGCCAGCAACGGGCTAGGCGGGCTGGAACACAAAGCCTTTGCCGAAGCCATGAAATATGGGCAGGAGTGGCGCGGCACTCAGGGCTTTTTGCCTCTGGCCGCTTACCACAAATTTTTCGAGCAGAATCGGATTAGCGAAGCCGACCTTGAAATTGCCATAGCTAATACTTTGCGCGATGCCAATTTATCCCAAACACTTAGGATAGCTGACAAAGTTCTAAACGTTGGTCAAGTATACCAAAGCTGGTTACATAATAGTGCAACTCCGGCCCAAATCAAGCAAGCTAAAACGGCTTTTTGGGAAGTAGTGGCGCGGCGGCTGCAAGCTTTGCGGCTGTTTAACAATAGCACTACCGCCCCAACTAAAACTATTGGCGAAACAATTATTACCAAAAATGGGCAAATTATCGCCGAAGTTATCAACCAGCGTATGATTACCTGGTGCGCCGCTTTTTTGGATGAAGGGCAGGCCGCCTGGGACATGCCGGGTCGGGAAAAAGGTTTTTACCAGTGCTGGAAAAGTTTAGCCGGATTGGACAATTCCTTAAAAGCTTTTACCAAACAACCGATTGCCAAGAAAGTGCAGGCTTTGCCGGAAGAAGCCGAAGAAGCTTTGCAAATTCTTTTGCAAGAGCTAGGAATTTCAAAGGAAAATTGGGCGAACTATATAACCCGGCATATTGCCCAATTACCGGGCTGGGCCAGCCTGATTCAGTGGCGCGAGAACCATTTTGAATTGCCCATCCAGCAAGAGCAGCCAATCACCCTGGTTGAATATCTAACCGTTCGCCTGTTTTACGAAGCGGCTTTAATCGAAGCGGGTCGCCCGTTGGCTCAAAACTCGCTCGAAAGTGAAGAAAGCAGCCTACCCAATGCTGAAATTACTGCCCGACTGGTGCAAGTTTGTGAGATTTTGAAGCTAACTCCGGCCAGTTTTGAAGCTCTTTCAGTTGAAAATATGCAAGCTCTGGTGACGCTGGCCCAGCACTTTAATCCGCAAATGCTCTGGCAGGAAGCTTACGAGCAGAACTACCGTCGCCAGCTTTTGAGTGATTTTAGCGCGGCCCAAAACAAAGCAGCTATTGCCGAATTTCCCGCAACGCCAGCGGCTCAGGCCATCTTTTGCATTGATGTCCGTTCTGAAGGTTTCCGCCGTCATCTGGAAAAGCTGGGAGCTTACGAAACTTTGGGGTTTGCCGGATTCTTTGGCGTACCAATGCTTTACCGGCCTTTTGGCTCATCCTCCAATATGATTGTTGGCCCGGCCCTTATCAAGCCCGGTCAGGTTGTGCGCGAAGTTCCCAAAGATGCAAGCCCGGAAACTATCGAGCGGCGGCTTGATAACAATAACTGGAAATATCGGCGGGGCGAATTAGTTCACAATTTGCGGGAGAATTTGCTTACGCCCTTTGCTTTTGTAGAGATGGCGGGCTGGCTTTCGCTTTTCCCACTAATCGGCAAAACCTTGCTACCCGGTCAATGGCGCAAACTCCAAAAATCAATGGAGCAAAAGCTGAACCCGGCTATACCAACTGAACCTTCTATTATCGCTAATCCTGAAGAAATGAGCCTGGAAGCACAGGCCGCTTCGGTAGCCGGAATGCTCAAAGCGACGGGCCTGACCAAAAACTTTGCCCGGCTGGTTTTAATTTGTGGTCACGGCAGCGAAACCGAGAACAACCCCTACGCTTCGGGCCTGGATTGCGGGGCTTGCGGTGGCAATCAGGGCGGGAATAGTGCCAATGTCGCGGCTCGTATTCTTAATCAAAAAGCAGTTCGGGCAATTCTGGCCCGGCAAGGTTTGCTTATACCCGAAGAAACCTTTTTCGTGGCAGGTCTGCACAATACTACTACCGATACTATTTCTTTTATGAACGAGGAGCAAGTGCCATCCAGCCATAAAGCCGAATTTGCCCAATTCAAGCAAGATTTGGCTCTGGCTGGCCAACACAACGCTTTAGACCGGGCCAAAAAGTTGCCGGGCGCGAAAACCAACGCTGATATAGAGCAAAGGGCGGCGGATTGGGCGCAGGTACGGCCCGAATGGGGTTTGGTCAGGAATGCCGCCTTTATCTGTGGTCGCCGTTCGCTCACCGCTAACTTGAATTTGGATAACCGGGTGTTTTTACATTCTTATGACCCCAATCAGGATAGCGACGGCTCGATTTTGGAAGTAATTATGACTGCCCCGGTAGTGGTGGCCGAGTGGATTAATATGCAGTATTACCTTTCGACGGTGGATAATTACAAATTTGGTAGCGATACCAAGCTATTGCATACCGTTGTTAGCCAAAGTGGGGTAATGCAGGGACGGCAAAGCGACCTTTTGCTCGGCCTCCCCAAGCAATCGGTAATGCTGGGCGACGAGCTTTTTCACGAGCCGATGCGCCTTTCAGTCATTATCGAAGCACCAGTCAGCCGTATCAGCCAGATTATCGACAAGCACGAAAAGTTGCAACATTTGACCCAAAACAAATGGATTAACTTGCTGGCCTACGATGCCACCTCCAATACTTTTTATCAGTACACTCCCAACGGCGATTGGATTGCGATTGGGAGTGTACTGAAAGAAGTCGCCGCCTGATTTGGCCTAACCCAAGAGCCGCTCTGCTTTATAACAGAGCGGCTTTTTCTTGTTCCCTCTCAAAAAATATGTTATTCTGCCTCTATCCTGGTTTCAACCTGAACAAGCGTTAGGAGGGTGTATGGCCGATAGTGTTATGACCATAGGTGAAAGGCAGCTACTTATTTGTGAACCAGATGGGGAAAAATTGGCAAGTGAAGCTGACGCACTCGAGTTAATCGGGGATGCCATATATTTCGGAGTTGATTTAGTAGTTGTTCCAGTGCAAAGGTTCGAAGCTACCTTCTTCCAATTAAAAACCGGTCTTGCCGGTCAAATTCTTCAAAAATTTGTGAATTATAAATACTCCCTGGTTGTGCTTGGCGATATTTCCCAACATTTGGCTGAGAGCCGTGCCTTCCGGGATTTTGTCTACGAAGCTAATCATGGCAATCAGATTTGGTTCTTGAACAACCTTCAAGAACTTGAGGCACGCCTAAACCGTCAGCTCCTTAAATAGAAATCACTCCAGCTCTCCCCCAATCGGGTTAATCAAAAATCTATTGGTGGAGCAATGCCCTACAAAAAGCCGCCCTGCTTTATGGCAAAGTGGCTTCTTAATATCCTTAAAACCAAGTTAGAATATAAAATAAACCTGCATAAGTTAGTAGGTTTTTTGCTCAAAGTTATTGACAGCCCTTCGATATTAGGCTATACTAATACTTGTGCATAACAGGTACTAAACTTAAATTAAACCACCCAAAATTCAAGGTGAGAGAAAAAATGGCTACTAACACAACTCGGATGATGACAGGCTATAACTACAGCACTTCTCGTGGTCAGCGTACTTCGTGGGCCAAAGTAGTAATGCTATTGGTGGCGGCTCTGGCAATTAGCGTTGGCTTTTTGCTAGGGGCTTTGACCGCGCGGGCTGCTTCTCCCCAGGATGATTTACGCAACCTCAATGCTAATATTGAGCAAGCGATAACTTTGCTGGACAAAGGCGACAAAGCCGGAGCGCAGGAAGCTTATACAAAATTCGACAAAGGCTGGTTTGACATTGAAGATGGGGTTAAAGCCCAATCGCGCCCAACTTACAAGGCTATCGAAGATGCTTTGAGCGATGTTAAGTTTACTTTTAACTTGCAGCCCTTCGACCAGACCAAAGCAATGGACGCGCTCAAAAAGCTGGACGGCGTAAACGAAGCTTTTATCAATAGTGCGCCCGCCTCAACCACTACCACTCAAACCGACACCAGTTCTTCCAAAGCCAGCTTCAAATCTTTGGTAGGCTATTTGAACGAAAGCCTTGATGCTATCGCGGCCAATAACCCGGACAAAGCCGCCGCCGAAATCAAGGAATTTCAGGCGGCTTGGCCCAGCCTTGAAACTTTTGTCTCGGCCAAATCCGTTTCTACCTACAGCGCAATTGAAAACAACATGGCCCGCGCTTATGCCCAACTCAAAAGTAGCCCTGCCGATTTGGGAGGGGCAAAGACCAGCATTAACCAGATTAAAACTGACCTCGCACCTTACGTCGAAGGCAATAGCTACGGCGTATTTGATGCCACTACCGTATTGTTACGGGAAGGTCTGGAAGCTCTGCTCGTAATCGCCGCCCTGCTCACTTTCTTAAACCGCAGTGGAAACGCCGACAAACGAAAAATTATCTGGATTGGGTCGGGCTTGGGAATTGCCGCCAGTCTGGTAGTAGCCGTAATCCTGAATTTGATTTTTGCCGGAGCAGAAAGTGCGGGGGCAAACCGCGAAATAATGGAAGGTTTGACCGGCTTGTTTGCCGCTTCGATGCTCTTTTACATGAGCTATTGGCTGCACAGCAAATCCAACACTCGCGCATGGCAAAAGTATATCAAGGTTAAAAGCACGGCGGCTTTGGCAACAGGTCGGGCTTTCTCGCTCGGTTTGCTGGCATTCCTGGCCGTTTTCCGGGAAGGAGCCGAAACCGCCCTACTTTATATGGGTATTGCTCCTTCGATTTCGCTGAGTGATTTGCTACTTGGCATCGGGATTGGTCTGGCGGCTCTGGCGGCTCTGGCGGTGCTGATACTGGTAGCGGGTATGAAGTTACCCTTGCGGCCTTTCTTCCAGATTGCCAGCTTTCTGATTTTCTATATTGGGTTTAAGTTTATCGGCACTGGAATTCATTCCTTGCAAGTGGCCGGGTTACTGCCCGCTTCACCTGCCAGTTATTTGCCGGAAAACAGTTTCTTCGGCATCTTCCCGACCTGGGAAACTACGATTGCTCAGGGAGCTTTGCTGCTAATTGGGGCAGGCTGGCTAATCTGGTCGAAAGTACAGGACAGAAGATTGTCTGGCAATGAAAGCAATACTACCAGCAATACGGCCCAGCCGATTGCCCGTTAGTTATGCTAGTCCGGCTAAAATTTTAAGAGCAGGCTAAAGTTTTAGGCCCGTTACTGAGTTGCTAAAATAGTTTTGTAGCAAAAGGGCAAACAACTGGTTTGCCCTTTTAATATGATTAAATTAAACAAGCGAAAAAACGAAAGGTTGATAAGAGAAAATGTTCAAGCGTAATTCAGTTTATGGTTTGGTAGCCGGATTGCTGCTTCTAAGTCTGGGAGTAATTGCTTGCGGTGATACTACCACCGCCGTTGCCCCTGCCGCCGCCACTTCGACTGCCGGAGCAAAAGCCGGAGCATCCAAAGCGGTAGAAGATGCCGTTAAATTGCAAACCCGGCTGGATACCCTAACTTCAACTTTGGTTCTCAAGGACGTGAAACAGGCCAAAGTATTGGTCACGGAATTTGACGATGCCTGGGGTAAGGTCGAGGACGGGATTAAAGACCGCAGCGCAGACACTTACAAGAAGGTTGAAGAAAAGCTGGACAACATGAAGGCTGTAATTGTCAAAACTGACAATCCTGACCTGGACAAAAGCAAGCAGGCTGTCAAGGAGCTTAACGACACTTTCGCCGAGTTCGTGAAGTCGCAAGCCGGGAAATAGGTAATTTTGTCCCTTGCCGGAGCAATTTTTTACAAGAAACCCCGAATTACCGTTGTAAAGGCCGGATGGTTAGCTCGTCGATAACTGCCCTTTGGGGAAGTTTGAGGACTAACGCGATACATTCGGCCAAATCCTCGCTTTGCAGCATTTTCTGGCGGGCTTCGGCGGAAGGCGGATTGGGCCGTTTATCCATAATTGGCGTATTTATTTCAGCCGGGAAAATCGAACAGGCTCGGATACCGTTTTTCTGCTCCTCGACGTTAATCGTTTGGGTCAGGCCACGCATCCCAAACTTTGAGGCCGAATAAGCCGCCCCCGCTATCGAAGAGCCGTTCAACCCGGCCACCGAGCCTATGTTAATAATCGTCCCTTCGCCTTGCTCTCGCATTATGGGCAAAAAAGCCTGTACACATAAAAAAGTCCCGTTCAGATTTATCTCGATAACCTGGCGGTAATCCTCGTAACTCAAATCAATCAGAGCGCGGCGCGGTACGTTTGTACCTGCCGCGTTCACTAAGGCATCTACCCGCTTGAACTGCTCTTGTACCGCTTTCGCCAGATTTGCCACTTGCCCAGCTTCGGCTACGTCGCAGGGGTAAACCAGCGTTTTGGTGGTATCCAGCTTGACCGCCGTTTCCTGCAAACTGGTTTCCGAGCGACCCACCAAAATTAGCTTTGCCCCTTCTTCGCCCAATTTCCAGGCGGCAGCTTGCCCGACCCCACTACCCGCCCCGGTTATCACTATTACTTTATCTTCTAACGGCAACATGGCTTTTTATCCTGTTCTTTATCTTGAACCTTCCGCCGCCAAACTAAATTGAGTTAGCAAGCTTTGGTTTGAACTATCTTGCCCAAAGCGTAGCAAGATTCGCCCGGTTTGAAACTCAACAAAGCGGGCCGGGTCGGGAATATCGTTGGCTTTAGGCGGCGGTGCGCTCAATTGTGAACCTTGTTGCGGGATGGCACTGTTTTGCAGCCCGCTCAAGGCTTGCCACTTGCCGCTTTGCCAATCATAAAGTTCGATACGTTCGGGTAGGGTTGGGTTGCGCTGGCTGGTGGCACTGAACGAGTTTAGATAAAGCGTCAGCTTTTTAACCCGGATTGGCCCTTGTTCTACCGGCAAACGGTATTGAGAAACCACCGAACCTTTGCTTACGCATACCTGGTCATCCCGGTCTGTACGGGTCGTGGCGGCCAGCAAACCACTATCGTTACTGCTAATATCGGGCCAAAAATATTGGCCGGGAATAAACAAAGGCGATTCACCGTTACGGGCTTCGTAGCTGATGGGTAGCCGCGACACCAAAACTTGACTGGATTTAGGCTGGGTAGTCACGCCATCAATGCTAACTGGCAGGGGATTTTGGTCGAGCCAACCCACCAAATCCAGCCCCCGATTAGGGTTTAGCGGACTGTAGCGGCCACTATCGAACATTTTTTTGATGAACCCGGCCCGGTTGGAAAGTAGCCTATCCTCGCGTCGGTTATCGCCCCGGTCTTGCTGTAGCAAAGTCGAGATACGGTCTCCCGGCATTTGATAAGAAATGCTCGACCCGGTGAAGCTGCCCGACGCACTGGCACAGTAGGCCGGGACAGCCGCCGTTGGTGAAGGTAAGCTGTATTCCACTGAAACCGCCTCGCCCGGCTCAATCAAGTCTTTGAGCTTAACCGGGGGCAAATCGCCCAAAATCAGCAGAGCATTCCGCAAATTCCAGCCAGTCGAATTACGCAAAGTGCCAACAATCTTCACATTATCATTTTGGTCTTTATCACGTTGGAAGTATAGCCCGCTATCAATCTGAAACTGGCGGCCCGGCAAGAAAGCCTCGGTACTTAGCCCCTGCGCCGTCCACTGGGCAATCGGGATACCATCCACCCGCGATTTATCACCTTGCACAATCACCCGGTTAGCTTCTTGTTCAGTATTATTATTGCTACTCAGCCGGTTCATTGGTAAAAGCAACGGCGATAGCACTCCTTCCGGCACGTCCGGCGCAACCTGATAGCTGCGTTCTTCGGGTGAAAATATAGTAGCATAGCTTCTGACCTGGGCGGTATCCTGATTTGCTCCGGCCTGAATAATTGACATCTGATTGACCAAAACCTGACCGGGAGCTTGGTTACTGGTGAGGGAAAAAGTCAGGGCGGTAGCGGCGGCGATACTGAGCGGAATAGTAGCCCAAGCCCAGCCCAGCCGGTTCATTCGCTTTAGCACCAAATAATTTAGCGGGCTAATGAGCAAGGCATAAATTGCGAAAATCAGCAGAAAGGGTAACAAATTGGGCAATTGCAAATCGGGGACGCTGGAAATAAAACCCAGCATATCCGCCGCGTTTTTCAAATGAGGGTTCTGCTCCGAGTATAGATTATTGTAATTTCCGGCATTAAAATTAAATACATCTTGCCAAACCCGGTTGGTTCCCGGCCAATCCATCAAAACGGGCGAAGCCATATCTACCGCCGCCGCCACTACCCGCCCCGCCCCGATGCGTCGTTCCACCAGCATTGGCGCACTGCCGTTGGGCGTAGCAGTATAGGACAAAGCCCGCGCCCCCTGCAAAACCTGACCTCGCGCCAAAGCAGTAGGCCGGGAAAGAGGGGTGCGCTGTTCACCCGGCACAGGTAAAAGCGCACTTACATCACTTACGTTTACAAAATCCAATACATCAAAAGGTAAAATTGTGGGGTCAAAAGCTTCGCGTACCCGTCCCCAGCTATTGCCACCCATCAGCAAAAGTTGCCCGCCCGTGCTAACCCAATTTTTGAGGGCAGCACGCTGGGTCGCGCTCAAGCCATCGGTAGAAACTTCGCTGATAACAATTGAATTAAGCGAACGTAAGCCTTCGGCCCGGTCTGGTATATCATTCAGGGTAAAAGGTACTATCAACACCCGGTTACGGGTTGCGCCGACCTTGAGATTGTTCAAAACGCTTAACGCGCTTAAATCCGTCACCATCGCCCCAACCAAATAATCGCCCGGTTGGATAGAAACCAGCTTAACCGTCTTTTCGTCCAAAACTTTGCCAGCCGCTTTTAATTGGACTTTTGCTTCGTATTGGACGCTACGGGAAACATTGGTAGTTTGGACAAAAGGTTGGGTGTAGAGGGTAAAGCGTTTGTTGGCTCTTTGACCCAGACTAATTTCACGCCGGAAGGTCGTATTACTAATGCTACCATTATAATTATTGTTAATAACAACTTCGACCTGAGCATCCAAAGCTTCGCCGAAATTTTCGAGGCTAACTTCAATTGGCAGCCAATCGCCATACTTGAAATGACCTTCAAAAAACGAGCGGGCTTGCAGCTTGACACTACCGTTGGAGGTTTGGGCCTGAGCCACTAAAGGCGTTAGCCATAAACCTAAAGCTAACAACCAAAAAGCCATTGATAATATCAAAAGCGGGCGGCGCGATAAAAAATTACGCCACCCAATATTAGGCAAGGAGGGAGATTGTTGCATTTACTTGTTCCTTCGATACCAAATTTACTACATTTGCCTGAATTATAATCAAGCCAGAACTTTCGTCAATCCCGGAGCGATGTTAGCCTTTTATTTTGAGCTAGAAACAAATCAGTTACCCAAACTGGATTTGGCAGGTTAAGTGCGGTTTGTGTGATTATTGGCGTAATCCTTCGTATTCAAAGTTTAGCTGCTGCAAAATGTGTACCCCGCCTTTGCTTGTTGCTCGAATTCTAATAAAACCATCGGCATCTATTAAATTGGCAATTTCCGCCACCCCCAAATCCAGCCGAGTACGAGTATCACCGGGATTTGCTACAATGTGCCAGCTTTGTTGCGCCCAATCCCAAAGCTCCAGCTGTGGGCTGGCGGGCGGCCCGTTGCGGTCATTCAAGCGCGAATTTACCAATAAACTAAGGCGGTCTGGCCGAGCAGTTGTTCCCGGCGGCAAGCGATACTGAATAGTTAAAACTGCGTTGTCCTCCATTTTCGCGCTGCTATCGATTGGCACAAAAGAAACGTCGCTGGCAGCAAGCCGACTGCCTTGCAAAGTTGTGGAAGGAACAATTAAGCGAGTTGGGTCATTGCTAACCTGGTAAGAAAAGGGCAAAACCTTGATTAAGAGCAGCGCGTCTTGTTCACGCAAGCTCAAGTTACTGCTAAGACTGGTCGTACCTAGCAGTTGTTCGGCAGCCTTCCCGTTTAGCCACCCGGTCAAGTAAAGCGGGTAATTTTGATAAAGCGGCGCGAACCGCCCGTTGAGATAAGCGGCGTTAAGCGTTACCCAGCGTAAATTACGCTGCCAATCTTCGGTACTGAGAGCTGAATCTTCGGTACTGGCTCTATTGCTCAAGTTTGAACCATACAGCCCGCGTTCGATGCTTTGCCTTTGCAAAATTGTGCCGGTACGGTTAAAGTTAAAATTTATCGAGCGACTTTCTCCCGCCGCCAAATCTCCCAGCGATAAAAAGTTTTCGCCCTGTACCAGCACTACCTCACTCAAGTTTAAGTTAGTGCTATTACTGATTGTGCCAAGCAAGCCGTTACCTTCGGGTGATACGCTCAGGCTGGCCTCGATTGGCAAGCTTTTTTCCAGACCGCCCTGAGTGCCGAAAATCTGTAACTGCGTTACCCGGTTGCTGGCACTTTGCAATTCTGCCGCCCACTTTGGAGAGTTTTGGCTAAACCCCTGGGGTGGTACACCCGGTAACTGCTGATTGGGCAAGGCCAAATTCTGAGGACGGTAAAGCCAATCGCTACCGGCGTTAGCTGGTTCACTTAATTTAAGAATATAGTTTTCCTGGTCTGTCGCGGCCCCGACGCTAACCCCAAAACTTTTTACGTTAGCCGGAAGGCTATCAGCATAAAATGCTGCCATTCCAATTCGGTTTAGATGAACTTGCCCCGCCGCCCGGCTCGCCCCTAGCGTCCAGATAGCAGCTCCGGCAATTAAAGCTATTGCCGGAAAACACATTAAAACCAGCAGAGGTTTATCCATCCGGCGGGCCAGCCAATAGCTCCCGCTAACTACCCCGGCACTATAGACCACCAGCAGAATTAGCAACACAGTAGCATCGGGCAAATCGGTAGGCGGTTGCGTCGCCATTGTACGCAAAACAATATCGTTATCAAAAAAGCTGCGGCGCAAAAAAGCATTGTCGGGGGCAGCATTGGCACTATCAGCCATTGCCGACCAGTAAGCATTGGCCTCACCCCGCTCCAGGAAAGGCGGCGCGAGTAAATCCAAAGCGGTAGCGACCACACTGCCGCGTCCATAGGCTTTGGCGATTATAAGCGGAGTTTTGTCCGGGCCTTCCTGTCGAGTAGTTACTACTGCACCAGGTTGGGCCGTCAATTTCTGTAAGGTCAGGCTTTGGTTAGGATTAGCGTTAAGAACGGGCAAAAGGGCATCCGGCAAGAACCGCCCTTTCAAGCTCGCCGCCTGAGTTTGGCCTTCGCTACGGGCGGGAAGTATGGCCGGGTCAAGCACCTTTGTCAAGTTGGGAAAAGTTGCGCCGCCCGAAAGCCAAAGCCGTCCGCCTTCGCTTACCCAGCCCGCCAGTATACGCCATTGCAAGGCGGTCAGATGGCCTGCTTCCACATCGCCAATCAGCAGGGCATCAAAAGTATTTAGTGCATCGCTACGGTCTGGCAGGTCGGCAGGGGCAAGCGGCACAAAAACGCTACGAGCATCGCTTTGCCGAATTTTAGTTACCCCCGGACGCGGCACTATTACTTTATCCGGGTCGGTTAATGTCCCGATAATATAATCTGAACCGACAATTAGCTGTAATTTCAGGGTTTCAAGGGCAATTTGTTGTCCACCAGCGTCATACAAACCTATTTCGAGGCGCGGTTCGGCCCGTGTCAGGAATACATAAAAAAAGAAGCTGCTATTTTGGTCTGAGCTAAGTTCAACTTTATGATTATAGTTATAATTATTATCGGGACTATAAGATAAATTAGCCCGAACTTCGCCCCGCCAGGGTTGCCGCCCGTTTTGCAATTGCACCCGCAAAGTGGCCCATTCCCCATCGCGGTAATAGCCGTTATACATTGTTTGTACTTTAAATTGGGGAGGAGTTGCCGGAGCAGCTAAGGGCTGGGCGTGAGCTTCTAGCGGGGTGCTACGGGTAACGCTAATTAAAGCTATAAAACACACACAAGTTAATAAACCAAAGGCCGACAATGCCCGTAATCCAATCAGTTTCACTTTAAGGCTTTTCCAGGCCATTACTACACCCTTCGCCTGTTTCGGGCTTATACCAAAAGTCCGGCTCGGCCTGTTTCCGGGCCATCCGCCGTACAATTTACTTTTTTAGATAGAATTAAGCTGAATCAGGTTTAGTATTAAGGAAACTACTTAATTTTTCACCTGGGCGCGTGCGCTCCTTGGGCTAGAGAAAGTGAGGGTACTGAAATCGAACTTTTAGCTTGCCACTTGTCAAATATAGCTTATATTTGAGGGCTTGTCAAAGGTAAATCGGCCAATCTTAAAAAGCCTTCGATTATCAGGCGTTTGACCAGCGTAACTTTGCCGGGAGTATCCAGACCACCAATTTCGGCGATTTGAAAAGATTGCTCATCTTGAGACAGAATAAATTCAAGGCTCGGCTTGACATAATCGGGGAAGCTGATTGTTTTTTGGTTGAATTCCAGCTTGACTAAATTGCTTTCTTTATCTTCAAAAAAGCGATAAATATTGCCGGGACGCTGGCAAACTGTTTGGCCGGGCTGCAAATCTTCCAGCCGGGCCAGTTCCAGCAAATGTCCTTCCAGCATAGCGGTTTGATTATTGACGAAACGACGAGCCAGTTTTGCCGCGACTGCCTCTAAATTACTATTCTCGATTTGCTGGGTGACTATTTCCAGAAATCGAGCTTTTATGCTTACATCGAGATTTTCTGAGCCGATAAAACCTACGGGTAGCGAACGACGAAAAAGCTCTTCCTGTTTCAGGCTCTGCAAGGCTTCATTTATTATTTCGTTCAAAACCTCAATATAGGTAAAGGCCGTAATGCCCAACGTAATATGCAGCGATTCGCTTTCCGAAGTAAGAGCTTCATGAACATAGCCGCGTGGCAAATACAATAAATCGCCCGCTTTCAGGTCAAATTCCATTATCAATTTACCCGGCTCTTTCAGAAGCTGGGCATTATTGGAAGGTTGGCTACGGTGCGGCAAATTTAGGGGTGGCTCATATATTTTCCAATGCTTCCGTCCGGCGATTTGCAAAATAAAAACATCGTGCGTATCGTAATGGGGCTTGAAACCCTGAGCGGCTTTTGGGGTAAGATACAAATTGGTTTGAACGTGATGTCGGAAATATTTTTCCAGTTCGCGGCAAAAAAGATTAAGCGGTTTCCAGCTTCGATGTAAAGCCTGAAAAACTACGCTCGCCCCTTCCTGATATTGTTTATAAAGCTTTTCGGGGATAATCGTACCATAATAAGTGTCGCTGCCCCAGACCACATCCTCGGCATAGGCCGATACTGGCAAGTTTGCCCCTTCTTTGACCATCCGGGCGGCGGGGAAGCGCAAATCAGTACAGGAAATAACATAATCTATATCTTTGAGCGAAAAAAGCTCGTTATAATATTCGGAATTTTCGCGCTGGAGCAATAGCGGCTCTTTTTCCCAGTAGCGGGCAAAAAAATCGGCAAGGTCAATTGGCTTTAACAGCCAATCCAACCCTAACTTTAAGCTTACCGCCACCTTAAAAAGTTCAAAATCAACCGCCATTGCTTGCTCCTTTTAAGAATTTATCCTACCAGAACTACTTGCCGGGGTCGCGACTGGTATCTTCGCCGGGGCCACCGGGGTCACGGCTGGTATCAGTTGGCTCCGGACCCTTACTACCGCCAGTGTTCGGGCCATCTGGGTCACGACTGGTGTCTTCACCTGGGCCGCCGGGGTCAAGGCTGGTATCAGTAGGTTGCTCTTTGCCTTGAGAACCGCCCGTATTCGGGCCGCCGGGGTCAAGGCTGGTGTCCTCACCCGGGCCACCGGGGTCGCGACCAGTGTCGGTACTCTGGCTATCTGAAGAACCCGAACTCGTGGGGCTGGTAGACATCTGGTCATTGTTCAAAGACCGGGATTGTTCGTCCGCCATTGGTTTGTCTCCTTCTTCTTTGCTCATCCTCATTAAATTTTTGGTAAAATGCAAGGTGAAATTCTGACCTGTGCATTGTTTTGATTCAGCAATATTTGTTCCAAAGGCTGACCTCGCCAGGTTAAGATTGCGTTATGACCAGATTTTTTGATATTGCAAGATTCTTGTCATATGTTTTGCAGCTTTATAGATAGCGTAAGTTGGCAAGTTGTGGTAAAATTCCGGCGAATTAGTAGCTTCAAAACCGGGGGTAAAATTAAAATCAAATAGGCGGAGCGAGAGACAGAAGCATGAAATATAGAACACTGGGTCGGACAGGGCTGGAAGTTTCAGAATTAAGTTTTGGGGCATGGGCGATTGGCGGCAATCAGCACGGCAACAGTTATGGCTCGACCAACGATGAAGTTTCCGTTAAGGCCATTCAGAAAGCTCTGGATATGGGCTGTAATTTCTTTGATACTGCCGATGTATATGGCTTTGGGCATAGTGAAGAATTGGTCGGGCGGGGTTTGCGCGAAGCTGGCAAGCTGAACGAGGCGATTATCGCTACCAAAGTTGGCGGGAATTTTTACCACCCGGACGGAAGGGTCACTACCGATTTTTCGGCAAATCATATTCGGCAAGCCGTAGAAAAAAGCTTGCAAAGGTTGGGTCGTGATTACATTGATTTGTACCAGCTTCACAATCCGAGCCGCCCTTTAATAGAAGATGGTCAAATGTTTGAGGTGCTGGATACCCTTAAAAGCGAAGGCAAAATTCGGGCCTATGGCGTTTCGATTCATAGCGTGCCGGAAGGTTTAGCCTGTCTTAAAAGTGGCAAGCCTGATACTATTCAAGTGGTGTATAACGTGTTCTCGCTGGTACAAAGCGAAAACCCGGCGGAGCAGCTTTTTGCCCACGCTCACGATAAAAATATTGGGATTATTGCCCGTGAACCGTTGGCGAACGGCTTTTTGACTGGCAAGCAACGGCTGGACACAACTTACGAACCCGGCGATATTCGCTCAAGCTGGCCGAGCAATTATCGTTCGTACAAAATTCGTTCGGCGGAAATTTTGCGCTTTTTGGAAACCAAAGACGCTGAGGGCAAAATTACTCGTTCAATGGCTCAGGCCGCTATGCGCTTTGCGTTGGACGAAAAAATAATTTCAACCGTAATAGTCGGGGTAAAAACTCCTGAACAGGCCACCGAAAACTTTGTGGTATCTGATATGCCTCCCCTCTCCAAAGAAGAACACCAGCGGGTAAGCCGGGTGTTCTTCGGCTAAAAATTACCCTGCTAAATCAGTATTATTTACAGGACATTACTCTGACAAAGCCCAATTTGCCGGAGTAGTGTCTAAAAGGCTGGTTCAGCCTGAAACATTTGGCGCGAATTATGCGTCTAAATTATCAGGAAACAAATTAGGGCGGGAAAATTTCACGCCCCTTCTGATTGCGAAACGAACAACGGGCGGGGATTTCCCTTAGCCTCGGCGGTTTGCAGCGCGGCAACCGGCACTTTTCGATTCGATTGAAAGGTGAATAATGGCTGATAAAGAGCTACCCTCTGGAGTAGCACCTTCCCAACCTCAGATTACAGGCTATCACACCGCTACCCTTGATTCTTCTCAGGAATGGGAGGGCTGGCAGGGTTGGTTTAGCCGCCTCTGTAGCCGCCTCATAAATGACCCGGCGATAGCTTACGCTGTTTCAATTTTCCTGACGCATCGCTTGCTGCTTTCGGCTTTAGGGGCAGTTCTGGCCTTTTTTGCCCCAATCGAGCCGCCGCTTGGTAGCGCACTGTTGCGAGATGTAAATCCTTATTTTGGCGGGCCAAGCTTTTTCCTGCTTGCTCCCTGGCAACGCTGGGATACTAACTGGTATATTCGGATTGCCCAGCTTGGTTACGACGTTGGCAATGGTACGACCAACTTCCCGCCCTTGTATCCTTTTCTGGTTGGTGTATCAGGTCGTTTGCTGGTCGGTCAATATATGCTGGCCGCCATGATTATTTCCAATCTGGCTTATGTTGCTGCCCTGACTTATTTATACAAATTAACCGTCAAGAAATTCGACGAAAGCACCGCTCGTCGAACCTTGCTTTTTCTGGCGGCTTTTCCGAGTGCTTTCTTTTTGGCGGCAGCTTACACCGAATCGCTTTATTTACTGCTGGCGGTAGCGGCTTTTTACTATGCCGAAGATAAACGCTGGTATTTAGCGGCAGGGCTGGCAGCTTTGGCTGGAATTACCCGAATTCAGGGGGTTTTGCTGGTCATTCCGCTAGGCTATCTTTATCTGGAACAGCGTAAATTTAAGTGGCGCAAACTTTTCAGCCCGGCCAATTTCAAATTATTCAACCGGGACGGCCTGGCTCTGGCCGTGTCCCCGGTGCTGTTTGGTTTATATATGCTATGGGTGTTTGTGGGGGTAGGCGACCACAATTTTGGCAATCATTTGCTGGTCATCTGGCATATCAAATTTGCGATGCCCTGGGAAACTTTTTTTGTCGGGCTGGCTGGATTTTTCGACCCGGTTCATACCCGCAACATGATTTTTAATATTTTGGATTTAGCCGCCCTGACCCTTTTTATCAGCCTGACAATTGTCTGGTGGCAAAAAAAGCTACCTTTTCACTATTTTTTGTATGCCACCCTCTCAATGCTACTTTATTTAACTCGGCAAGGCACCGAAGATTTTTTTTGGATGAGCATGAACCGCTATGTTTTGACAGTTTTTCCGGGCTTTATGCTGCTGGGGAAATATGCTTCGCCCCGTTTGCTCAAGCCCGCCATTTTTCTACAGGCAGTTTGGGCCGTATTCTTTATCTTCTGGATGTGGGCTGGGTAGTTCTTGGAACACTGCTCCGACACTAGATTTTAGCCTAAAATCTAGTGTCGGAGCAATACGCTAAAAGTTTTACAGGCCGTTTCTTTGGAAAAACTGCCCTTTACACTTAAGTGCTATAACCTTTATTCGGGGCGGCTGCTTGTTTTAGCTGATACCTTTGGTTACTCCACTAAAAATACTACCGATTTGCGGCCCTAGCGTTGCCAATACTAGCACCACCACTACCACTACCAGAAAAAGTATCAGGCCGTACTCTACCAGCCCTTGCCCCTCTTCGTTCTCGTTTAAAAAATGCCTGAAAGAAAAAGAAATCCAGAATCCGGCCCGCTTTGTGTGGGGAATAGCCGAATTCTGCTTAAAAAGCTTAATCATAGTGCTTGCTCCCTGTAATCTAAAAATAATGCTGACTTGAATGTTAGCGAAATGTAGTGTGTTAGGTAAGGCAAACCAAAATTAGCCGGGAAAAATTAGGCCGGAGGAATTTGTACACTGAAGTCGCCAATGCTTTTTGGCTTAATTTTATTCTAAGGCAAAATTCATTTTTGTAAAGAGTAAAAATATTTATGAAGCAGTAATTACAAAGAAAATCTTGACCTGCCTACTCTTTTAATATTAGTAAATAATGTTTATAATAAATTCGCTAAAACACGTTTCAAAGTAGGTTCTAGTTTGTGATAGAATTCACAGATAAATATTGTGAATGAATATACAATTCTTTTGTACATATAACCTATTATAAAAACAGGAGTATTAAAATGACAGTACAGTTAGAGACAAGCGAACAGGAAACTACAGGTATCAAAAGCGCAAAGCGTCCGCGAGTGGTAGTGATTGGGGCAGGGTTTGGCGGTTTGCATGTGGCCGAAAAATTGGCCCGCCAGGAAGTAGACGTACTGGTGTTAGACCGCAATAATTATCACGGATTTTGGCCCTTGCTGTACCAGGTTGCCACAGCCGGGCTTGAGCCAGAATCGATTGCTTATCCGATTCGGGCAATTTTACGCAAATTCCCAAATGTTACTTTTCAATTAGCTGAAGTGCAAAAAATCGATTTTGAAACCAAGCAAGTTTTGACCGCTAATTCCGACCCGATTAACTACGATTATCTGGTGATGGCGGCGGGAAGCACTAACAACTTTTTTGGCAACCAGCAATTAGCCGATAACACACTGGGTCTCAAGAATCTGGATGAAGCGGTTACGCTTCGCAATCGGGTTTTGCTGGCTTTTGAGCAAGCCGTAAGCGAAAAAGACCCGGCCCGGCAAAAGGCTTTGATGACCTTTGTAGTAATCGGTGGCGGGCCAACCGGGGTAGAACTAGCCGGAGCTTTTTCTGAACTTATTCGCCACGTGCTTCGCAAGGATTATCCCATGCTGGATACTTCGATGGCGCGGGTAATTTTGGTCGAAGCCGCCGACAATATATTGGCGACCTTTCCGAACAGCCTTCGTAAAAGTGCTGAAAAACGTCTGAAAAAAATGGGCGTAGAAATTAATATGAAAATAGCGGTTGAATCAGTTATCAATGATTTGGTAACTTTGAAAGACGGGCGGCAATTTCAGGCACATACCGTAATTTGGGCGGCGGGTGTTCGGGGGGCAAAAATCGCTGATACGCTTGGAATAAAACTCCAGCGCGGGGCGCGAGTACCAGTTGAACCTACCCTGAACCTTGCTGAACACCCGGAAGTATTTATTGTAGGCGATTTGGCTTATCTGGAAGGTTACAACGGCAATCGTCCCTATCCGCAAGTGGCTCAGGTCGCTATGCAGATGGGCAAGCAAGCCGCTAAAAACATTTTGGCGAATTTGCGTGGCAAGCCAATGCAGCCTTTTCATTATTTTGATAAAGGAAACATGGCGACCATCGGGCGACAGGCGGCGGTACTGGACGCTTTTGGTATCCGGCTGAGTGGCTTTATTGCCTGGGTTGGCTGGTTATTGGTTCATCTGCTTTATCTGGTTGGCTTCCGCAATCGCTTGATAGCCCTGACCAATTGGGCTTACAGCTATTTTACCTATGACCGGGGAGCGCGGTTAATAAGCGGGCCTCGCTAAAGTTTGGCACGCGCGGCCTGCCTAAATAATAAAGGCGGGCCGCTTTTTTAGTTAAAAAACAGTTAAATTTCAGGCAATAAACAGCCAAAACTTGACATGCTGCTAACTAGAATATACAATCTCTTCAGAACTAGCACCTTGCTCTATTTAAACCTAGCTAAATAAGCTTGAGACTCAAAAATAAGCCGGGTCTGCTTCACGAAATATCCTGTAGAAAAAACCCTGCTCGCAATATTTGCGGGAAACCATATGCGGAGGAGTACCTTAAATTGAGGAAAAAAAGAGGAATTACTAACCTGACCCCCGGCGGGAAATTAGTGCTAGGCGGGGCAGGCGTGCTGGTTGTTCTCTTTTTAGCCTGGCAGTTCATCATCAGCCCCATTTTTGTTACACGTTCTTCCACTTCAGACACTTCCCAGGCACAAAATTCGACTGATTCAAATCAAAATAGCACGGCGACTGCCAAAGCTGAGTTAACCGGGCAGATACTTGACGCGAACTACGGCATACCTTTGAGTGGAGCAGTTATCAAGCGTGGCGACGGTAGCGAATTGGCTAAAACCGATAGCGAAGGCAAATTCGCGATTGGCAAACTGCCCGCCGATAAAACCAAGCTTATGATTGTCGCTCCCGGCTACGCTCCGCTAGGGCTACCACTTGCGGGCGATGCCGCTAAAAATATCAAGCTTCAGCCAACCATTTTGAATGGACAATTGCTCGATGCTGACACCCAAAAGCCGATTGCTAACCGCATGGTAAATAGTTCGGTAGGGGCGGCAGTTACCGACGAAAACGGCAAATTTACTTTGAATAAAGTAACCGCTGATACCAAAGTTAGCGTGCAATTGGTTGGCTATGAAAAGGTGGAGCAAGCGGTAGATTTAAACAATTTGGGCAACTTTAGCCTCAGTATCCGCTCGACTGTTTTTGAAGGTTCGCTCACCGATTCCAGCACTGGCAAACCAATCGCGAATGCCCTCATCAAAAACGGTGATTTGACGACCAACACCAATGCCGAAGGCAAATTCCGTTTTAGCGATGCGCCGCGCGGCCCTCAAACCGAATATACCGTGCGGGCTTCTGGCTACAAAATCCAAACCTTCAAGGCTAAAGAATTAAGCGATGGCGTAAAAATAGCACCCTTCAAATTTCGAGGTGTTTATGTACCGGGCGTTTTTGCTATCGCCCCCAATTACGACGATTTGTACGCCCCTTACTTCAAGATGGCCGACCAGGGCTTGATTAACGCGGTAGTGCTGGGTGTGAAGGACGATGATACCGGGCTTTTGTGGTACGACAGCAAAGTACCGCTTGCTACTCAGTTGGGCCTGATTTACGACAAAAACAACGTCACCCGCAACCAGTTGATGAACGTCAAGAAAATTCTGGACGAATCGCACAAGCACGGTTTGTATGTTGTGGCCCGCTATGTTGTTTACCGCGACCCCGGTTTAGCCTCGAAAAAGCCGGAATGGACGCTAAAGAGCAAGAAAACTGGCAAAAGCTGGATTGATGCCAGTGGTCTCTCCTGGCCTAACCAGTTTATCCCCGAAGTCGGCGATTATAACGCGGCTCTGGCAAAAGAATTGGCCGAACTTGGCTTTGACGAAGTGCAATATGATTATATCCGCTTCCCCAGCGACGGCGATTTGTCCGATATTCAGTACAACCCCTCGCTTGATTGGACGGAACTCCGCAAAAACGAAAAGCTCCGAACCGATACTATCGAAGGTACGGTTTTGAAAGCCTGGAACAATTTGCGGACGACCAATACTTTCTTGTCGCTGGACGTTTTCGGCTATAGTCTTTGGCGCGAGGATGATGCCGACGGTATCGGTCAGCAATACAATAATTTGGCGATGATTTCGGATTATATTTGCCCGATGGTTTACCCGACCCACTTTTCGGCGGGTGAAATGGGCTTCCCCGACCCAGGGGCAAAGCCTAAAGAAATTATCGAGCAAAGCGGCAAAATTGCTAACAAGCTTGAGCAAAAGCTGAATTTGGTCGCCAAATACCGACCCTGGCTCGAAGATTTTGATAAAACCTGGGGGCCAAAAGCTAATCAGGTAAAAACTTCACCGGAACGGGTTAAAGTACAAATCGTAGCGGCGGACAGCCTGGGGGCTTCCGGTTGGACGCTCTGGAATCCAAATGGAAAATATTTGCAACAGCCTTTGGCTCAAACTGTGGCCCAAAAACCATAGTTACAGCTAAATCTAGCAAAGGGAGAAAGCCCGGTGGGGCGAAGACGTAAGCGTGGGCTTAGTTATTTGCCGCCTGCACCGAGCCGCACGCCATTCCTGATTTACGTTGTGCTGGCGGCGGTGTTGCTGGTAGCCTTGTATCAGGTTAAAAAAGATATGGTCAAGAGCGTCAACGGTGAGGTGGTCGATGCCTACACTGGTCAACCTATCGTTGACGCGAATGTCACCCTGAAAAACGATGCGACTTTGGCTCATACCGCCGGGATTGAGCCAGAAACAACCGTAAAAACCGATATGGAGGGGCGGTTCAACTTTGGCAAGGCTGCTGAAAAATACAGCCTGCGAGTGGAAGCCCTTAATTATCGTGTCCCGCCTCAAACTGATTACGACCAAATTTTTAAGGCCCAAATCCGGCTAACTCCTGGCATTATCAAAGGCATAGTGAAGGACGATGCAGGCAACCCTATGCCACGTGCTACGGTTAGTATTGGCGAACGAACGACTATCACCGGTTCAGAAGGCGACTTCCAGTTTTATGATGCACCCGAAAGCGGCAAAATTATTGTAAAAGCCACCGGCTTTTGGCGCAGCATTACCCCTTTTGAGAAAACCGCCCGGCAAGATGTGAAAATGACCTCGTTTCGAGCCAAAGGAGTCTACGTTCCGGCAGTTAATGCCGCCAACGAAGATTTTATGCCTAATTTGCTTAATTTAATAACTACCACTGAATTAAATACAGTAGTTATTGACCTAAAAGACGAAAGCGGGCGCATCGCTTTTAACAGCAAGCAAGCTCTGGCAAAATCAATGACCGAAGGTAAAGGGCTAATTTCGGATTTGCCGGGCCTGACCGAAAAGCTGCATAGCCGTAACATTTATGCAATTGCCCGTTTTTCAGTTTTCCTTGACCCGATTTTGACGGATGAGAAGCCGGAATGGTCACTCAAAAGCAAAAGTAGCCCGAACCGTCTTTGGGCCGATACCGCCAACTATAATTGGAGCAACCCCTACAGTCAGGATGTCTGGAATTATAACATTGGGCTGGCGAAAGAAGCCGCCGAAGCCGGGTTTGACGAAATCCAGTTCGATTATTTGCGCTTTCCGGCTTTGGGGAATCTGGCCGATATTTCGTACGATAAAGACAACATCGCCAGCAATCGAATGGCGGCAGTTGCCGGATTTCTCAAACGCGCCCACGAAGTGCTAAACCCGTATGGCACTTATATTTCCATGAACATTTTCGGCCTGTCCACTTTGCAAACCGATGATTTGGAAGTTGGCACCAAGCTGGAAGCTCTGGCCGACCAGGTGGATTATCTTTCGCCCACGCTTTACCCTTCTTCATGGGGTAAAGGAACTTTTGGCTACGACCAGCCCGCCAGCAAGCCTTATGACGTAGTACGCAACGTTTTGATTAACGCCAAGCCTTTCTTCCAGGGTCGCTCGGCCATGCTGCGTCCATGGCTACAAGATTTTAGCCTTGAGCCAGTGCGCTATGGCTCAAAAGAAGTGCGCGACCAAATCCGGGCTGCCGATGAAAGTGATAGCGGTACGGCAGGCGGTTGGATGCTCTGGAATTCGCAAGCTCGCTATACCGCCGGTGCGCTAAATCCCAAACCCGAAAACGAGGTTCGCAATAATGCCACCTCGCCCAAGAGATAAGTAAACAAAGGAGTTTCAGGTGATTATTGAATACAATGGAAAACGTCCCCAAATCGCCGAAGGAGTGTTTATCGCGCCTACTGCCGTGATTATCGGCGATGTAATAATTGAAAAAGGGGCGAGTATCTGGTTTGGGACGGTTATTCGGGGTGATTCTAATCAGATTATTATTGGGGAAGGGGCGAACGTTCAGGATAATACGGTAGTCCACAGTAGTGAACTCAACCCGCCAACTTATATCGGGCCGAACGTAACAATTGGGCATGGGGTAATGATGGAAGGTTGCCGGATTGAACGTGGTGCGCTGATTGGCATGAATAGCGTGGTGCTGGGTGATGCAGTAGTCGGGGAAGGGGCGTTAGTCGCGGCAGGCTCAGTGGTTGGGGTTGGGGCCCAAATCCCCGCCGGGTATTTGGCTGCTGGAACACCTGCCGTGGTTAAAAAGCCAATTAGCGGCGCGGCCAAACAATCTATCGAATATTCCGCTCCCGAATATCATCATTTGCGCGATAGTTATTTGAAACAGGGAACGGGCCTCAAGTATGAAGCCACTGAAATTAAAGTGAGCGCGGAAAGCAACGTTTGATATATGGCTCAATCCTTTTTATGGTGAGCGCATCGCTAAAACCGCTCAAATTCCTGTAAATTAACTTGTAATTAAAAATTCCCTGACAAATTGCTGTAAATAAACAAGCTGTACAGCAAAAGCTGGCCTACATTATGCATTTACTACTTGCAAGCGAGGGTACGCTATCTCAATGTTGAGATTTAAGAAAAGCGGCCTCTATTGGAGACGATAACGTAACCGACTGAAAAGCGGTTCGTTAAAGAGTGTATCAAGAGGCATTCCAGACAGATGAGCGATTTGCTGGAATAAGAAAATAACACGAGTAGGCGTGCAGGGCAGTAAGGAATTATATTTATGTTAATTTTAGTGGTGGACGACGAGGAAAGCCTTTGTGAGTTAATGGCGGAAGTTCTAGCCGAAACAAATGAAGTAATAAAAGCTTATAATGGGGAAGAAGCTTTGCAATTGGCTCGGCAGCACCGACCTGATATAATTGTTTCTGATATTATGATGCCGCAAATGTCAGGGCTTGAATTATTAAAAGCTTTGCGGAGTGATGAAAAAACTCAACAAATCCCGGTAATCTTACTAAGTGCCGCTTCGCCAAAGCAAGCGGCAGAAGCAGCCAACGCTTTTATACGAAAGCCTTTTGAAATTGAAACATTGGAAAAAATAGTAGCTCAAATTAGTCATTCGGATGAGGCTGGCCTAAATAATGCTGATAGTTATTCAAATCGAGCTATTGAAGCGGCTCGAACTGTCCCAGAGGCCCGGCCTTTTTCAAAAGAATTTCAAAAGCAAAATTACACCCTGGAAAAATCTCGCTATCATTACAACAGCAACTAACTAGAAGATATTCCAAAAGAAATTCGCTGAAACACTAAAGCCTCTGGTAAAACAAAATGTGAGAATTTTTCACATACCTTTCATAAGAGGTAGTAAGTAATGAGCGAATTAAGCAATCCGGCAGAGATTGCTAGGCCGCGCCGTATCACTACTGGTATCGGCGGACTGGATAAAATTATGGTGGGTGGCCTGTTAAGCCGGGCCACTCATTTGATTGTCGGTGCTTCCGGCACTGGCAAAACAGTTCTAACCCAACAAATTGCCTATTATCGCGCCCAGCAAGGCGACACTGTTCTTTACCTCACCCTTCTTTCCGAGAGCCACGAAAAAATGATAGGTAATCTTTCGAGCTTTTCCTTTTTTGACGAAAAATTGGTCGGCACTCAAATTCACTATTTAAGTTTGTTCCACGAATTAGCCGATGGCGGCTTGTCCCGGTTAGCTAGTGCCAGCCGGGAAGCGGTAATGCAGCATCGCGCTAAATTGGTGGTTTTGGACGGAATTGCTTCTTTAAGGGATTTTTCGATTTCGCGAGGCGAATTACGCAAAGCTTTGTTTGATTTGAACACGCAGCTATCGAATCTGGGTTGCACTATCCTGATGGTAGTAGATGATGAGCAGCCAATCCAGAACTCGCCGGAATTTGCCATTTCCGATAGTATTATTCGCTTGTCCGGCCAGAGTTATTTTCTGCAAAATTTGCGAATTTTGGAAGTGCTTAAAGCGCGTGGTACTGCGGTCTTTACCGGGCAGCATTATTTTGATATTGATGATAACGGGCTGGTAATTTATCCCCGTATCGAGTCTTTGCTGGCAGGGCAGGAAAAAGACCCGCCACCCGCACCGCGCCTGACCCGCTTGCCTTTCGGTATCGAAGGGCTTGACCAAATGCTACACGGCGGTTTGTTATTTGGAACGGTAAACTTGATGCTGGGTACGCCCGGCGCGGGCAAAAGCTTAACGGGGTTGCGCTGGCTATATGAAGGGGCGCGACAGGGCGAAAAAACTATGATGCTCAGCTTTCACCAATCGGCGGAGCGTATTCGATTTAGAAGCAAATTGCTAGGTTTTGATTTGACCCCTTTTACCGAAAAAGGCAATTTGAAAATACAATGGGTCTTGCCAGTAGAACGTTATATGGATGAGGTTGTCGGTCAGCTTTTGCAAGCTATTGCCGAATACCAACCTACCCGCCTGCTGATAGACGCAATTAGCGATTTGGAAGAATTAAGCTTGCACCGGGAACGGCTTAACGGTTTTTGGGCTGCCGTTACTAACTATTTGCGAAACCATCAGGTGACAACGCTGGGAATACTGGAAATGAATCAGGTAACTGGCCCTAGTCTTGACATTCCTGAACGCCCCGTTTCGATTATCGCTGATACAATAATTCTTTTGCGTAGCCTCGAAATTAGCGGACAACTCAAACGAACTGTTTCTGTACTAGAGATGCGCGAAAGCAGCTATGATAACCGGGTGCGCGAATACCTGATTAGTGATAGCGGCCTGGCTGTCGGCCAGCCTTTCAAGGATGTAGAACAGCTTCTCACTGGCACTGCTCATCATCCAAGCGGGCATGGCAATAAACCAACGGAGCAACAATCTTAGGCTTGAATAATAAAGAAAGAATGAAGCAGGAGTTAAACCAGAAGAATTTGCAGCTACCACGAGTCGGCGAACTTGCGCCTGGTTTTGCTTTGCCCGATATTAGGGGCAATATCGTAACTTTGGAAAGTTCGCCAAAACCCCTGCTTCTAATTTTCTTGCGGCATTTGGCCTGAGTATACTGAGCCGAGCATCTGGTGCAGTTGCACTTGCCGCCAGTTCTCAAAGAAATTGCCGCGCTAAATGCCCGGTTAATTATTTTTTCTTTTGCTACTCTGCCCAAATTACAAAAATGGACACCTTATTTTCAAAAGCAGTTTTTACAAAATTATTACGATGAGCATAATTTAGCAATGCCCGCCGACCCCTTTGCCCGCACTAATTTTTTGGCCGACCCCAACTTAACCGCTTATCACGCCTACGGTCTTGGTAAGAACTCTCGGCAAGAAGTTTATGGCTTCAAGATTTTGCGGCAATACGCTTTATGGAAATTGCAAGGCAAGCCCATTATTACGCCCACTGAAGACCCCTTGCAGCGTGGCGGCAATTTCGCGATAAATCAAGCTAATCGTCTAACTCTTTCCCACACCGGGCGCAATCAATCCGAACGGCCCGCCGTTGCTGATTTGCTGGCCGCCCTTAAAGCTTGAGACGTTTCAGGCAAAGGCACAAAAGTTTTATCAAGAATAACCTAATCCCCAAAAGCCCACGCGAAGAAATCAACTAAATGTTTGAACAAGATTTTCTGGTTTTTGGGACGACCAATGCCGTGTCCTTCGTCCTCGAAAATCAACAGCTCGTATTCGAGATTGGCCTGTTCCAGGGCTTCGCGCACTACCTGAACGTTATGCGGGGTAACGTTTGGGTCTTGCAAGCCCTGCACAATCAAAAGCTTGCCCTTGATATTGTTGACAAAGTGAATCGGCGAACGTTCGCGGTATTTTTCGGGTACCTGGTCGGGTCGCCCGCCAAGCATTTCTTCGCTATAGGGTCGCAAATCAGGCCGGGTAGTTTCGTAATCCACCACTAAATCGGTCATACCGCAGATTGGGGCTGCTGCGGCTACTATTTCGGTTGGGTAGTGGGTAATCAAGAACCAGGACGAATAGCCCCCGTAAGAAGTGCCAGTAACGCCGACTTTGCTGGGTTGGGCAATTCCGGCCTTTATCAAAGCCTCGATGCCGCTTGCCATATCCGCCTGTTCGCGTCCGCCCCAGCCATCCTGCTTGATAGATTCCTGATAGGCCAAAGTAAACCCGGTGCTACCCCGGTAGTTAGGAGCAAGCACATTAAAACCTTCGCTGGCAAAAAACTGCACCTGCCCGTAAAATTTGTCCTGAATATGGGCGGTTGGCCCGCCGTGAATATAGATAATTGTACCCCGGCTTGGCTCGGTTTTGGTGCGGAAAAGCCAGCCCTGCACCTCCAGATTATCTACCGATTGCCAGCGAAAATCTTCGGCGGCAATTAATTGTTCACGGCTAATCCCCTTGTCCTTCAGACGTTCCCATAAGCGGGTTAGGCTCACAAAGCTTTCCGGCTGTAGCTGTTCTTCCTGTAGGGAAAAGCGTACTATGTCGGTAGGTTGCTTCGCGCTGTAATATTGGGCCAGCCATTGACCTTCGCCAAGCGGGGCAAGCGGTAGCAAATTACCAGGAACATTGGGCAAATCTGATTCTTTGGCATTGCTTACGTCCAGCAACGAAGCTTTAACTTTTGTGTCCTTAACTTCCATTATTACTACCAAATTGCTATCTTCTGCTTCACCTTCAGGGGCAAAAATTCCTTCCAGATTGCGGCGGGCATCGTCAATCAGCCAGCGCACTTCGCCCTTTTCCCAAATTCCAGCCCTGCGGTACGTCCCGGCTTCGGCCAGCACCAGAATTCGCTTGCCATCCGCCATCCAGCTACCATTAACTTTTACTTCTGGCCCATAATTCAAAATCTCCCGGTCATTTTCTCCCTCGACATCCACCAACCAGACCTGATTTCCGGCGGGGTGCAAATCGTTGCGGTCATACAGCAAATGGGTACCCTGCCGGTTTAGCTGCGGACGATACCAACCCGCTTTCTCAGGCCGAGCCAAAACTTTACGCTCTTCCGTACTTAAATCGTGGCGGTAAAGCCAGCTTGGTTCGATAGCCTTATTATTGGCAAAATCGAAATTGGCGGCATAAAACAGCCATTTGCCATTCGGGTGCAATTCGCCACCGCGTATAAAGTATTGGGGTGAGGCTTCGGTGAGCGGCTGCATTTGACCGGGCTGGTTTAGTTCCACCCGGAAAAGTCGCAAACGTTCGTCACCTTCGTGGTCGTGCGCTACAATTACCGCCTGACTATCAGGAGTCCATGAAACCAGCCCGACATTTTCAGGCACATAAGTTAATCTTTGGGGCGGGGTAGAGCCGTCGGTGGGTACGAGATAAACCTGAGCGGTAGCCTCAATCCGATACCATGACCAGGCCACCCATTTTTTATCGGGCGAAACTTGCGGCCCGGCAATATCCGGCAAACTCAGCAAATTTTCTAACAATTGCTCACTTGACATAATTCCTCATCGTTCTATTCTACTATTTATACAGAGTTTTCTTAATCCTCAAATTCAACTTCATCGTATAATTCAGCTAGGCTCAATTTAATAATACCTGTTGGAAGTTCCAGTAATAATTCTTGTTCTAACTGGTAAAGGGGCGGTAACTGCAACCAACTCTGAGTTTCAAATCGTTTATAACAAACTAACTCGACTTGTTCCGAGTCAACCGTGACATAATAAAGCAGGCTGGGGATTCTTTGGTAATGTTCTAACTTCACACTGCGGTCATAATTTCGGGTAGAAGGGCTTAAAACCTCAAACAAAATAATCGGATTAGCTAGAGTAAAAGTGTCATTTTTGTAAAATTCCAGTGCGCCACAAACTACACTGGCATCAGGATAAGTGATAAAATCCCCGCTTTTGCCTTCCTCACTCCTGGCAGCTTTGGTTTTTCGGAGTCTGGCACCGGGATGCGGTACCAAACTTGTGCCTACCTTCAAATCACTATTAAAAGCCCGACAGCCTTTACCACGCAGTTCTCGCTTTAGCCCTGCCGCCAAATTCAAAGCAATCTGGCTGTGTTCGGGGCTACCACCTGCCATATTGTAAATCTGCCCTTTAAAGAATTCTCGTTTGATTTCGGAACGTTGTTCTTCCCACAAGTATTCCTCAACACTATAGAAAGGGCGGTTTGGCTGGAGCATAATTTGCCTGCCTTGTTCTCGCTACCAAAATCTGGTTAATATTCAAGCTGTTTTATTTTAGCATGAATTATGGCTCTGTGGCTTTACCGCCCTTGTGACAGGCTGTTATTGGAACAATGTGATAAAATTTAAGGGTTGAATTAAAATGCTCTAGCTTAAAGAAAGCCAGCATAACCAGAATAGAAAGGCAGCTTTATATAAATGGGTTACGAGAAAACTACTTTAAAAAATGGAGTGAGGGTTATCAGCAATTCGATGTCGCATACCCAATCGGTCAGTACGATTCTTTATTATGGAGTGGGCAGCCGCTACGAGGAAGACCGGGTGGCCGGGATTAGCCATTTTATTGAGCATATGGTGTTCAAGGGGACGCGCAAACGTCCGACGGCCAAAGACATTAGCGAGGCGATTGAAGGCGTAGGCGGTATTTTGAACGCCAGCACAGGCCGCGAAACCACTAATTACTGGGCCAAAGTTCCCAGCACTCATTTCCCTTTGTCCTTTGATGTTTTGAGCGATATGCTGCTTGACGCGAATTTTGACCCGAACGAAATCGAGAAAGAGCGCAAGGTTATTATCGAAGAACTACACGCTACCCTCGATTCGCCGCCCGATTTGGTAAATGAGCTTATTAACGAGGTTATCTGGGGCAAGCAGCCAGTAGGCCGCGACATTGGCGGCAACGACGCAACCGTCGGCGGTATCAGCCGGGAAGATTTGCTTGGCTACATGAAAAAGTTCTATTTGCCAAGTGATATGGTCGTCAGCATCGCCGGGAATGTCACCCACGAACAGGTCGTGAAGATGGTGCAAGACACTTTGGGTCAGCTTCCGGCCGGAGACAGACCCTCTGCCGCCTCTGCTCAAGCCCTGAATGGCAGCGAACCACGCCTACAAATTCAGTTTAAGGAAACCGAGCAAACTAATTTATGCCTGGCTGTACCAGCTTTGGCTTATGCCGACCCGCGTCGCTATGTGCTTTCGATGCTGGATACGATTATGGGAAGCGGTATGAGTAGCCGTTTGTTCCAGCAAATCCGGGAAGAACAGGGTTTGGCCTATACCGTCGAAAGTTATGCCAGCCAGTTAAGCGATACGGGCGCGTGGATAGTCTATAGCGGGGTTGACCCGGAGCGGGTTGACGACACTATTAGCGCAATTTTGGGCGAAATGGACAAACTCCGGCAAGAGCGCGTCCCCCAAACCGAACTAACCAAAGCCAAAGAATACAACAAAGGCCGGATGCTTCTCAGCCTTGA
>JBBQGP010000023.1:0-40461 GCA_038323095.1 Chloroflexia bacterium
AGGTGAATCAGGATTGCCCGCCCGCCACAAATTAAAGGCTCTTGAATAATCTTTAAGACTAACGGCGTTATAATAACTGTAAAGTAATTTAGTTGGGCTGCTGCTATCGTTTAATACAGGATTGCCCGCACCGGGTTTACAGTCACTGGTTAGCAACTGGTGGGCCTGACTACTCCCCAATTTCACTTGTGCCTGAATTGAATTGATTTCAGCATTGCGAATTTTCCAGTTTTTATCGCCTCCATCTACGTTTGAGCGGCTAATCGTATATTTGCCACAAAATAGCTGGTTTTGGTTATCGTTGTTAGTGGACGAAATCAATACCGGAATATCGGCGTAAATTGTCCCTGCCGCCCCTTGCCCGCTTATTTCGCCTTCTTCTATATCTACCCGAGCGGTTTTGGCAAAGCCCGCGCTGAATTGCTGCAAATTTGCCGCTCTATCCTTGCTACCTTCGTTCCATAGGGCATAAGCTCGTGAGAAATCACGCTGGTTAATAGCATTATAATAGGCGTACAGCACTTGTCCGGCTGGTTGGTCGTCAGGGTTAGTTTGGGTGACGGCGGGCTGAGTGGTAGCGGGTTGGGTAGTGACGGGTTGAGTGGTAACAGGCTGGGGAGTTACCGCAACGCTGGTTTTAGCGGGTTGGGGAGTAGCGGATGTGGCGGCGTTGGTAGTGGTAGCAACGGAGGCAGCAGTGGTGGTTGTAGCGGCATTAGTTGTAGCCGGAGTAACGACAGGTACGCTGGTAGTATTGGTTTCGCCACAAGCGGCTAGAACCAAAGCTAGAGCTAGAATTGGCAAAAAAAGCAGCCCTTTATCTTTATATTTCATTTTATTACCCAATCTCCTTTATTTTTTGAATTTTACAGCAGTAACAATATACTCTACTTTATATAATGCCAGGAAAGTAAGATAGTTACGCCTCTCACAAATTCCTAACACTATTTGAGCGACGATTAGCGGCTAACTTCCTTGAAATCGGGTTTAAGCGAAGAATTTTCTTGTTTGAGTCGAGTCTGTGGGGTGAAACTGAGGTTTAGGTAGAAGATTCTTCGCTCAAATCCGACTCAAGCTAATAGGTGGTCAGGGTCGCTCAGAGTAACAGTGCTAACCACAGGTTTTATGGGCTAAATACTGGCTTGCAAAAATATCATGCTCATTCTGCTAAAAGTAGTGAGATGCGTCGGTCAATAAGCTATAGTATAATGAAGCAAAATAGTAATCTATAAAAGAATGGAGCGGTTCTTATAATGACCGAAAAAATATATTATCAGGATACTTACGCCCGTGAATTTGAAGCCGAAATTGTGGAAGTTGGGCCGGATGGACTGTCGCTGGCTTTTGACCGTTCCGCTTTTTACCCGGGCGGCGGTGGTCAGCCCTGCGATTTGGGAACAGTTACCATAAGTGACGAGCTTTATCAAGTTACCGAAGTTCATGCCACAGATGGTGTTTTTTGGCACAAACTTGACCGGTCCGTCCCCGCCGAATTCAAGGGCCGGGAAGTTAAGGCGACGCTGGATTGGGAACGCCGTTACGGGCATATGCGGCATCATACCGCCTTGCATCTTTTGAACGGGGTTGCTTTCAATGCTTTCGGTGCGCTGGTTTCAGGTGGGCAGGTTTACACTGACCGCGCCCGAATTGATTTGACGATGGACGATTTGTCGCCGGAGCGGGTCGAATTTCTGGAACGCGAATCAAACGCGGCAATAGAAAAGGCTCTGGAAATTGCGCCGCGCTTGCTCACTCAGGAAGAAGCGGCTCAAATACCCGAACTGATACGGACGCTAAATGCCATGCCGCCCCAATCGGCCAAAATGCGAATTGTGGAAGTTGTCGGGCTTGACCGCCAGTTCTGCGGTGGTACTCATACTAATAACGCCCGCGAATTGGGCCGCATCAAGGTTCTTGGCACGCGCAGCAAAGGCAAAAACAATAAGCGCATCGAAATTGGAATTGAATAAACAATTCGGAAGTATGAAGTAGAAAGTGCGAAGTTTTAATCTTTCCAACTTTATACTTCCGACTTCCGACCTATTTGAGGAGGGTTTGCTATGAGGGATTTTGTGGCGGAGCGGATGGGGCAAATTCCGCCTTCGGGAATACGCAAGTTTTTTGATGTGATTGCCACTATGCAGGACGTAATTTCGCTGGGGGTGGGCGAGCCGGATTTCACCACGCCCGCCAATATTCGACAGGCGGCGATTCGTTCTATCGAGAGTGGTATGACCCGCTATACCAGCAATAGCGGTATTCTGGAATTGCGGGAACTGACGGCGGCTCATTTGTACCGTTTGTACGAGGTGCAGTATGAGCCGACCAAAGAAGTTTTGATTACAGTTGGGGTAAGCGAAGCCCTTGAAACGGTTTGTCTGGCAACCCTTAATCCAGGAGATGAAGTTATTATCCCAGAGCCGTGTTTTGTGTCGTATGCGCCTTCGGTGATTTTTGCCGGAGCAGTCCCGGTTTATGCTCCAACCAGCGTTGAAGAAGAATTTCAGCCGACGGCAGCTGCTATCGAGGCTCTGATTACTCCCCGTACCAGAGCAATTTTGCTGGGCTATCCCAATAACCCCACCGGGGCAGTTTTAACCCGTGAAAGGATGCTGGAAATTGCGGCGGTAGCTGAAAAGCACGATTTGCTGGTTTATAGCGACGAGATTTATGACCGTCTGGTTTACGGCATGGAGCATGTTTGCTTTGCGTCACTACCAGGCATGAAAGAACGCACTGTCACGCTGGGTGGCTTTTCCAAAGCCTATGCAATGACGGGCTGGCGCATTGGCTATTTGTGTGCGAACCAGGCCATTACTGCCGCCAGTACCAAAATTCACCAATACGCCATTATGTCTGCCCCGACTGCCGGGCAAATTGCCTCCATCGAAGCTTTGAAGAACGGCGAGGAATCGGTACAGCTAATGGTGGCCGAATACGACAAGCGACGGCAATTTATGGTAGCCGCTTTTAACGAAATGGGCCTGAGTTGCTTTGAGCCGCGTGGGGCATTCTACACCTTCCCTTCGATTAAGCCAATTATGGCCGTATCTGGCCTAAGCGAAGAAGAATTTTGCGAAAAATTGCTCCTGGAAGAAAAAGTCGCGGTAGTACCGGGTAACGCCTTCGGGCCGAGTGGGGCGGGTCACGTGCGGGCTTGTTACGCTACTGCCTACACCCAAATTGAAGAAGCTATGCGCCGGATGGAACGTTTTGTCCGCAAATATGCTGGAACAGAACTAACCGCCGCCCGCTAGGAATTTGTTTTGCTTTGCAGGACACTGCTCCATTCGTGGAGCAGTGTCCTGCAAAAGTGCTGAGGATTAAGGAAAAGTAGACAATAAAACACCAATTTTTGTAACTGCATTTCAAGTTAAAATTAAGCAAGCGTAACAAAAGAGTTTATGAAAATACTTCACATTTACAAAGATTATTTCCCGGTGCTGGGTGGAATTGAAAATCACCTGCGGCAATTGTCCGAAATGATGGTTGAGCGCGGGCATGAGGTGGAAGTGCTGGTGACGAACCCCGGCAGGCGTACTTCGCATGAGACGCTAAACCGGGTGAAAATTATCAAGGCGGGACGGTTGCTAAAACTTGCTTCCGCCCCGATTAGCCTGAGCTTGCCGCTTGAGCTTTACCGCCGACAATATGCCCACAACCCACCCGATATTATCCACTTGCACGCTCCTTACCCGGTAGGCGAAATAGCCTGGCTAATCGGTAGCCGGTTGCCGCGCTTCGGCAAGAAACAGCCCAAAGTAGTTATAACTTACCACAGCGATGTCGTGCGCCAAAAACGGTTGCTCAAATTGTATGCGCCTTTTTTGAGGCTGGTATTAAAGCGAGTAGATTTAATTGTAGCAACCAGTCCGAATTATATTGCCAGTTCAGTTTTTTTACAGCCATTAAAGAAAAAATGTCAAGTTGTACCACTGGCAATCGATACGGCCCGCTTTGAAAACCCCGATATGACGAAAGCGGCAGCTATTCGCGCGAACTATATAACAAAGCCGGATGAAATTTTGGTGCTGTTTACCGGGCGGCTACGGCAGTACAAAGGTTTGCAATTCCTGTTGGAAGCGATGCCGCAGGTAGACAGGCGGGCGCGATTGCTAGTAATTGGGATTGGCCCAATGGAGCAGGAGCTAAAGGCGCAGACGGCAAATTTGAATTTGGGCGAAAGAGTAATTTTTGCGGGCGAAATCGGGGATGAGGATTTGCCGAATTATTACGCCGCCAGCGATATTTTTGTTTTGCCCTCTTACCTCAGAAGTGAAGCCTTTGGCATTGTTCAACTGGAAGCGATGGCGGCGGGTAAGCCGGTGATTTCTACCGAATTGGGGACGGGGACTTCTTATGCCAATTTGAACGGGGAAACTGGCCTGGTCGTGCCTCCGGCAGATGCTCTGGCTCTGGCTAAAGCTATCAACGAACTTGCGGGCAACCCACAGCGACGTGAAGAAATGGGCCAACGCGGGCAAATTCGTACCCGCGCCGAATTTTCTTTGCCAAAAATGGCCGACCAAATCGAAAAGCTTTATATCGAATTGTCGTCTTGAGGCGGAGGAAGCGGGCTGTCGGCAGAACGACGGCTGGAACGACGCTGCGGCAAATTGGCCGATTTGGTGCGGGCGCGATGTTGGTTGGCGAAATCGCTCAAAGCCTGGGCCGCTTCTAGCTGGCGACCCGTCAGGCCCATCACCAGATTGTAAACGTCGTAAAGTTCAGTATCCTCGATTTGCTTGACCTGTTCAATCCGCATCTGGGTTTCGAGCAAGGCGGCATCCAACACCCGCAAATGCTCATCAATTTGGTTGACCCGTGCTGCTTCGCTTTCGGCCTGACCGCTAATTAGCTGGTTGATGTTAAAGAATTGGCTTTCGGTTTGCTGGCGAATTTCCTCCAAACGCCCCTGATAGCCGTCTATTCGTTCTTCCAAAATCTTTTCAACCCGTACTACTGAAGCCTGAATACGTCCGTCTTCCTGATGCAATACTTCAAAGGCGGGCGGCAATTCTTCGAGCTTGGCGGCATCCAAACGCTGCAAATCTTCGACACGAGTGATACGATTGGTAAAAAGCATTACCTCATCCCGCAAACTCTTGGTTTGTTCGCGAAATTCCTCCCCTTGCCGCCGTACCACTTGCTCATTAGTATGAATAATATCGGTGAAGCGTTCCAGTTCGCGCTGGTAATATTCCTGAGCGTTGGCTGTAATTTTGATGGCTTCGCGTAAATCTTTAATATAGCCATCCAGCCGCCCGATTTGGGCCTGAAAGTCTCGAATACCTGTGCCAAGCTTGTCCAGAATAGATTTATCCAGCCCAACCTGCTCCGCGTCACGACGCCGGGCATCGAGAATTTCGGCTACCTGCGAACGCAATTCCCGGATAGGTTTAATCGGCTCGTTAATCCGTACCTGGAGTTCCGAAACTTCTTGCTTGATACGGTGTTCTTCCAGCAAACGCACCTGTACTAGCTGGGTAAGCTCGGCGGCTTGCCGATCAGCTTGTTCGCGTACCTGAAGAATACGGGCCTCGCTTTGCTTCCAGTTATCTTCGAGTGAATGTTGACGAGCAACTTGTTCACGCAGCAAGCGGCGCAATTCATCGACTTGCTGTTGTAGCTGGAAGACCTGAGCCTCGCCTTTTTTAGATTGGTCGCTATCGCGGTAGTTTCTGCCTATTTCCATTATTCTATTCTTCTCTTATCTATAGCCAGTTATAGCCAGTGTTTGTTTTATGTTTATTTTACAGTGAATGTAGTTGGCGAGCTTCTTTGAGCAAAGCCCGAATAAACTCGTGTTGAGCGGGCAAAGCCTTGTCGGGCTGACCCTGGTCGTAGGCGGCCTGTTCAGGATTTTCTCCAGCCAAGACCCGTAAAGTTGCGCCAACCCCTGCGGCCAACGCTTCCGGGTTGTAGCCACCTTCAAGGCTCAGGGCCAAACGGCCATTACAAAAAGTATCGGCCAATCTTTTGACGCGGGCGGTCATTTCGGCAAAACCGGGCGTAGTGACGGCCAGCGCAGTAGCGTAAAGGGCATCGCGCCAATGGGCATCATAGCCCGCCGACACCAGAATAAATTCGGGCTGGTAGCGTTCGGCCAAAGGTTCGAGGATTTGGGTAAAGGCGGCTTGCATTACCTCATCCCCCGAATTGGGCGGGACGGGCAAATTAGCGTTATAACCTCGACCTCGGCCTGTACCAATATCATCCAGAAAGCCTGTACCGGGATAGAGCGGTGATTGATGGCTCGAATAAAATAACACCCGCGAATCGTTGTAAAAGCTGTCCTGCGTGCCGTTACCGTGATGCACATCCCAATCGATAATCATTACCCGGCTCAAGCCCTGTTCCTCGATTAAGTAGCGGGCGGCGACGGCAATGCTATTGAACAGGCAAAAACCCATCCCGCGTTCCGCCGTAGCGTGATGACCGGGAGGGCGCACCAGGGCAAAAGCGTTTTGAGCCTCGCCCGTCAGCACCGCGTCTATCCCGCGCATTAACCCTCCGGCAGCATAAAGCCCGGCTTTATAAGAGCCTTCCGATACGCTGGTGTCCAAATCCAGTTTGCGCCCGCCATCTTCGCAAAATTCGCGCAGTGCTTCTACGTAAGCCCGACTATGTACGCGAGTAATGGCTTCCCGCGAAGCTTCCTGCGGTTCAAGCAGCACAAACCGTTTTTGCGCGTCGTTCAGGCAATCTTCGACTACCGGGCTAAGGGCTTCCAGCCGTCGTACATTTTCAGGATGCCGTAAGCCGGTATCATGCTCTTTGAAAATCGGCCCGGTAATAATCGCCGTCGGTTGTGCTATCATTTCCTCCAAACCCTTGTGTCTCTGTGCGATTATTTTCTTTAGACGAAGCGTTGGCGAATGTTGTAGAAAGCGGCTTTGCCGGGATAAACGGCGGCGCGACCCAATTCTTCTTCAATCCGCAAAAGCTGGTTATATTTGGCAACCCGGTCAGTCCGGGCCGGTGCGCCGGTCTTGATTTGGCCGGTATTCAGGGCTACCGCAAGGTCAGCAATAGTTGTATCTTCGGTTTCGCCGCTACGATGGCTCATTACGGCGGTAAACCCGGCTTTTTGAGCCATTGCTACCGCTTCAAAAGTTTCGGTTAGCGTCCCGATTTGATTAACTTTGGTCAAAAGAGAATTGGTCGTACCTTCCTTGATGCTGCGTTCCAGCCGCTCGACGTTAGTTACGAGGTGGTCGTCACCCACGATTTGCAAGCGGCTACCCAGCCGGGAACATAATAATTTCCAGCCTTCCCAATCATCTTCGGCCAGGCCATCTTCCAGCGAAATAATCGGGTATTTATTGAGCCAGTTTTCCCAAAAGTCCACCATTTCTTCACTGCTCAGGCTGCGGTTTTCTTTTGCCAGCACGTAGCGGTTATTTTCGTAAATTTCGGTAGTGGCCGGGTCAAGAGCCAAAAAGATTTGCTCTCCCGCTCGGTAGCCCGCTTTTTCGACGGCTTCCAAAATTACTTCGATGGCCTCTTCATTGGTCTTGAGAGAAGGAGCAAAGCCGCCCTCGTCGCCAATCCCGGTGCTATAACCTTTGCTTTTGAGGGTTTTGTGCAGCATATGATAAATTTCCGCACCCCATTGCAAGGCTTCGGCGAAACTTTCCGCGCCCACCGGCATAACCATAAATTCCTGAAAATCGGTGGAATTCTCGGCGTGCTTGCCGCCATTCAAAATGTTCATCATGGGGACGGGCAAAGTTCGCGCCCCGACCCCGCCCAAATAGCGGTAAAGCGGTATACCTACCGCATCGGCGGCGGCGCGGGCAACTGCCATAGATACGCCTAAAATAGCATTTGCGCCCAGCACAGCCTTATTAGGAGTGCCGTCCAGTTCCAGCATTAACTTGTCAATTTCGATTTGGTCAAGCGCGTTCAGGCCAATAATCGCGCCAGAAATAGTGCTATTAATATTGTTTACGGCATTGCGAACACCTTTACCGCCGTAGCGGTTTTTGTCGCCATCGCGCAATTCGATAGCCTCATGCGCCCCGGTACTTGCGCCGCTGGGTACTCCGGCTCGGCCTCGCGCTCCGCCAGTCAAAATTACTTCCACTTCAACAGTTGGATTGCCGCGTGAATCGAGGATTTCCCGGCCTATTACCTGCTCAATATAGGTAGACATTCCTGCTCTCCTGCCTTTGGGTGGAATATTGTTAAAAAATTTCAATTCGCTAATTTCTGGGTCTATAATACACGAAAGCGCGGGCAAACTCAAATTTGGAGGCCGGATAATGCAGCTATCTTTAACAATTTTAGAAGCGATTTAAGCCGAAGTAGAAAGTTCAAAGGCGACTTGAAGGCGATTTGATTGAAGACATGGCCGGGCCTGTGCTAAAATTGATGTGTGGTCGGGTTTTCCTTATGACCATTTCTTTTTTAGTTTAGTCGCTGCCCCTGTATTTTCTTTTGAGAAAGTATTGCTAAAGAAAATTTGAAAGACCGGGTACTTTTTTATGACCGAGACCATTGCCCCTTCCACCGTTGCTAATGTAATTACTGCGGATTATACCATTGTCATCCAAAATTTAACCAAACGCTATCCGGGACGACGGGAAGCAGCTCTGGATAATTTGAACTTGTCGATACCATCTAGCCAAATTTTAGGACTAATTGGGGCGAATGGGGCGGGCAAAACTACTTTGCTCAAAATAATTGCTACACTGATTTCATCTTCTGGTGGCGATGTACTGGTTAATAATGTGTCGGTGCGGAAAAAGCCGCAAGAGGTTCGTCGCCTGATTGGGTATCTGCCGGACGATTTTGGACTATACGAAGAAATGCGGGTAGGCGAATATCTGGAATATTTCGCGGCCTGTTATGGTATTCAGGGTAAAGCCCGCTCCCGTCTGGTAAATGAGCTTTTGCAATTAGTGGATTTGGGCGATAGACGCAAGGAATCGCTCCGGGGTTTATCACGCGGCATGAAGCAAAGACTAGGATTGGCTCGCTGTCTGGTAAACGACCCCCAAATTTTGCTTCTGGATGAACCGGCCAACGGGCTTGACCCCCGCGCCCGCATCGAATTGCGCGAATTGCTGCGGGAACTTAGCCGCATGGGTAAAACAATTGTCCTTAGTTCTAATATTTTGGTCGATATGAACGAATGTTGCGATACGCTGGCGGTGCTGGCGGGCGGCAAATTAACCGCACATGGCCCGGTCAGTCAAATATCCAGTCAGGGCGAAAGCCAAAAAAACCGTAGTGTTAGTATTCGGGTAATAAATCAGGCTGATTTGGCAAAGGCTTACGAAGCGGCCCGCGCCTTTCCGCCAGTGGTCGAAGATAGCATTGAAGTAGACCAGGCCGGGCTGCGGCTGGAACTCACTTTGGTAGGTGATGAACCAACTTGCGCCGCCTTATTGTCACATTTGATTGCCAGTGGCGTACCAATCGTACATTTTGGGCAGACCGCCGCCCGCCTGGAAGAAATTTTCCTGGAAAGCTAGAGCAGGAGTAAGTAAAATGGCGCGAATTGCGATTAGTCTTAACCCGGTGAACCCGGTAGCTTTGCGGGAAATGCGGGCGCGGATGCGTGGGCCACGCGCCTTTGTGCTGGTTGGCTTATATCTAGGCTTGCTGACCTTGCTACTATACGTAGTTTACTTGCAAAGTGGCGGCGGCACAACCTACACTTACGGCGGCTTTAGCGGTACGTCCAACTTTGGTCCGACCAAAAGCTTTGAAATCGGCCAAAATCTGTTTATCACTACTTTCCTGTTTTTGACGATTTTTGTTTCTTTGGTAACTCCGGCGATTACGGGCGGGGTAGTAAGCCGGGAACTGGAAAGCCGCACTTATGAACTGTTGGTGGTAACACCAGTAGGCAGCCGGGCAGTAGCTTTCGGCAAGCTTTTTGCCGCCCTGAGCTTTATCTTTTTTATGATAATTTCGGCTTTGCCGATGGCCTGTATCGTCTTTATTTTTGGCGGCGTAACCCTCGAAAATATTTTGCTTGGTTTTGCTGTAACCTTGATGGCTGCCATCACTTACGGGATTATTGGTCTTTTCTTCTCGGCTCTGCTAAAACGAACCGCCCCTGCCGTTACCCTGACCTATTGTGTGGTAGCCTTGCTGCTGGTGGCCGCCCCTATCGCCAGCCATAGCATTACTACCAGCCTGAACAATGAACTTAGCCGCGCCCCTTCCGGCACACTCCGCACCGACCCTCGTATAGACCCCCAGTACGATTTGCCAAAGCGAATGTTAGTGGTCAACCCGATGGCAGCCGTCGGCTCGATTTTGGCGAAAAACGCTCCTTTCCGGGCCAATACTAATGACGGTTTGCAATTTTTCCCCAATAGCCGTTTGTTCCTGGGCAATCCCAGTCTTTATTATGCTAACCCTCCCGGCAATGCCCGCGCTAATGAAATTGCCCGCAAGCCGATTTTACCCGGCGAGATTCCCCTTTGGGGCGGCTATTTCCTGGTTTATACGGCCCTGAGTTTGTTTTTCTTCCTCTTAACTTTGCTGGTCATCAAGCCCGGTGTTCGCGCTCCTCTGCCTACTTTCCGGCGGCGGATTAAGACCAAGAAAAACTTACCTGATTGACAAGTTACCCAGATAAAAAAGCAATTTGCGGGTATCAGTAGGACTAAGACCGAGAGCTTTAGGGGTTTGGGGCTGGCCGGCTGGGAAAAATTCCAGTTTGTGCTGGCCCGGCTTGAGCTTCAGGTGTACTTTCAGATTTTGCTCGGCATCCGTAATTTGATTTTGCCAGATAGTCGTGCCATCCAGCGTAATCCGAAGCGATTGTTCGCCGAAAAGCAGAGCCAGATTAAAAGCTAAATCGGTAGAGCGTTCATTTGGCCCTTGCCATAGTAAATTCAGGCTGGCGTATCCGGCAGACCAACGATGCCGCCCACCGCCCGCGCTTTGCTCGGCCTCGTACCAGCCTTCGCCAATTTGGGCAAAAGGTTTTAGCTGGTTTTCGGGCAACTGCGGCAAAGCGTAGGCTTCCAGCTTTTCGTCCTGATATATTGGCTTTGGATTAGGGATAATTCGGGCTATCATCTGGCGATTTTTGGCTAGGTCAATCGAATCACGTTCTTTTTGGGTTTGCGGATAATACAAAACAATATAGCGGGCTTTGTAATAAGCAAAAGCAGAGTACGAATTTATGTTAGCGGGTAAGTTAGGGGCTAGGGCTGGCTCAAAAATATCGCTGTTTTCCTTGAGCAAAATCAATTCCTGAAAGCCGGGCGTACTACGGGTAAAGGGGTGGTCGTATTCGCGGGAAACGTAGCCATTAAAAATTCGCTTTTGGTGAATTGTCTGGTTAGCCATGCGGGGCGCACCACTCCAAAAGCCACCTTGCGCCGGAAGTTCGATAATCGAATAATCGGCTTTATCCTGACGCAATTGCTCAAAAAAGGGCGAATAGCTTACTGCGTTTATTGGATAAGGGATTTGCAGAAACTCGATCATTATAAGCAAGCAGGCAAGCGGATAGATAGCCAATAGCGGACGGCGGGCAATTGCGCTTTTGGTGAAAAAGCTAGAACTGAGGGCAAAGGCGGCGCAAACCGCTAAAGCCAGCATGGTGATAACGCTAAAGCGGTCAGGGCTGCGAGTGATTTTGATAATCGGCCAATTTTGAATAAGGGCAAAGGGCATCGGGAAGCCGGGTTGAGCATCGTTCAACTGTAAGGCCGGGCCAAAGGCCAGCAGCCAGAATATCAGGGCAATAAAGCCCCAAAATCTGGCCGCCCGCACCAAAACTATCCCGACAATTGCCAGAAATAAGGCTACATACCCCAAATACACCTGAGCTGCCAATGGCCCGGTTAAGTATTGAGCCGGAAAATTAGCAGCAAGGCCACCCAAAAAAGTAGAAGTCGTGGGTGGTACAAAAAAGGCCGCCAGCGTTGCCGAAAAGCCTAGCGCGGCGTTCTGGCTCGGCAAATAATAGCTGGTTTGGGTTAATTCCTTGAACATTGGCAGCAGAATGGGCGACATCAGCAAAGCAAACCCGCCCAATATCAGGCTAATACGAAGCAAACGGGTTTTAAATCCGGCTAAATAGGGCTTTTCGTGAGGATAAATCAGATACAAAAACGTGAACATAAGCAAGAATAAAGTATAATACCAGTCAATCAAGGCGTTGCAAATCAGAAATAAAATCGCCAGTATCAGGTTTAAAGTTTGCTGGCGGCGGGTCTGGTCGGCAGGTCGGTTAGCTTTGAGCAAAAACAAAATATAAAGCGGCAGCCATTCCAGCGAAATTAGTTGCATTATGCCCTTGAGGGTGCCGATATGATAAGGGGCGTAGCTAAAAATCAGGCTGGCGGTAAAAGCGGCGGCTTTATTTTGGCATAAGTAATCGAGCAAAGCGAAAGAACCAAGCCCGGCAACTATGAACGAAAAGAAAACAATAAAATTATAAGCGACAGTCAGACCGAATAAAATTTGCACCGGGTAGCTGATAATTCCGTTAAGTGGATGCAAAGTATGAAAATAAAGGCTCACGTTTTCGGGATAATACATATAATCGGTGCGAAACGGGTTTTTAAGATTGAGCAAAGCACGCGGCACCCACCACAAATTCCATAAATTTTGGTCGCGGTCTTCCAGGAGTAAACCGGGTAGGGCGCGATTAAAATTTAGAATTAGCGGAAAAGTGAACAAACAGGTTAGCAGGAAATGGGCGAGAGTTACAGGAAAGAGCCAGCCCGTCTTGTGGTTAAAAGCCATGAGATTAAAGCGATTAGTTTTGGATTGTACAAAAGGAGCAATTTGCTTTAATCCCAACCCATCGCCTCCAACTCCGCGTCGCTAATCCCGAAAAAATGGGCAATTTCGTGCAGAACCGTCCGACGCACCTGTTCTTTCATCGCCGCCGAACTGCCGCCAAATTCAGCTTCGATTGGTTCTTGATAAATTGTGATTTTATCGGGCAGAACCAAATTATAATTACTGTTCCGTTCGGTGCGGGGCGTGCCTTCATATAGCCCAAACAAAGTTTGTACGTCCGGGTTCATCCCCAGTTCAAGTAATTTACGGCGGGTCGGGCGGCTCTCGATTATAATTGCTACATTTTCACGGCGAAGTATCCGCCGGAAGCGAACCGGGATTGTGCGGAGGGCCGAGTTTACCAATTTTTCAAATTCATGTCGTGATAGAGCTAGATTCATATAATAGTTGTTAGTTGTTGGTTATTAGTTATTAGAGAATTCGCTAAAGCGGGACGAAAAAGAAAAGAGTTTCACCCTGCCCAAAGCGACCTGGGCCAAATAACCGCTCGGCTTCCTGCGCGTCCTTTACTTCTACAATCAAAATGCCAACCCGTGACCCCGTTTTATCCAGTAACAGCCAGCTAACATTAAATTTGCTATCGTTTTCAAGTTCAAGTTGGGTTGAATTATATCCGACTTTTTTAGCTTCGTTAATGTAATAAATCAAAACTTCTTCGGCGGAGGAAGCCCGGCCCAAGCCTCTGGTTGAGAATTGCCTGTTGGGTAGACCAAAGTTCAAGCTTTTAGCATCCTGTAGACGAGCGTTATCTTGCTGGCTTTGGCCTAAATTTCCGGCCAAATTTGCTACAAAGTCCCGCAATTGAGTTGCACTTACTCCCAGACTGGACGCTCCCGGCAAAACTGGCAATCCGCCAAGCGTAGTGGTTATACTACTACCGCCTGCCGCCGCCGTGGTAGCGGCAGCCGCCGTCGTTGCAGCCGCCGCCGTGGTAGCGGCGGCAGTAGTCGCGGCAGCAGTGGTCGCCGCACTAGCCGCAGCCGTAGTCGCCGCACTAGCGGCACGGGTTGGGGCATTGGTCGGCGGTACTGCGGCAGCCGCCGCCGGAGCAGGGGCAGACCCTACCGTAGTGGCGGCGGCGGCAGTAGTAACAGCAGCTCCGGCGGCGGGGGCAGCATTTGAAGCAGCTTGTGTGGCAGCTGCCGTCGTTGCGGCGGCTGTGGTAGCGGCAGCCGCCGCCGTTACTCTATTTGCGGCCCGGCTGGATTGAAGAGTGTCGGCGGCGGCAGGAGCTTGCACCCCAACTTCCTGTTTTGTCGATTGGTTATTATTGTTCAAAGCTAATAGCGCGATTACTCCGGCGACTGCCAGCACAAAAACTGCCGCCAAAGCTCCGGCCCATCCTGGTATTCCGTTTCTTCGAGGGGTGGCAGCGACCAGGCGAGTTACCCGTGTACCGCTCCGGCGTTCTCCGGCGCGATTGCGGGCGGCGTTGTCAAAACGCACCTGAGACATAATCTCGGCCTGTCGCGAACGGAAAGTCGGTTTATCTAGAGCGGCGTTAAGCTCTTGCCTTAATCGGCGGTCAAACCCTTCGTTCCCATCTATATTTTTTTCTGGTTCACCGTTACTAGCCAAAGTAATTCCTCAACCAAGTTTTAAGTTAGTTTTATCAAAAAAACAAAATAGTTCAACTCAAAATTCAAAACTTAAAACTCAGCACTATTATAAAGCGTGCGAAAGGCTTTACGCCCTCGAAAGAGTTTCTGACGTACTGCGCCGACGCTACTTTCCAGCACGCTGGCGATTTCTTCATCGTCATAGCCCTGGGCATCCATCAAAATTGCGGCAGCCTGGTCGGGCGGCAGTTTGCTCAAAGTTTTCAAAATTGCGTCACGCATAACGACGGTTTCACCCGGCTCTAACCGAGCATCGGGCAAATCAAGCTGGGGAGCATCGTCTTCTGAGCCACCTTCGCGCCCAAAAAGGGACAACCCGAACCATGAAGCGGGACGTTTGCGCCGCTTTTCGGAACGTACTTTGTTCAAGGCGATTTTGTAAAGCCAAGCCGAAAGCTTTAAATCGGGGGCGGTTTCGGGTAAAGCCCGATATGCCGACACCAAAGTTTCCTGACACAAATCCTCGGCCAGTTCACGTTCACGGGTAAGACCGTAAATAAAACGTACCAGCTTCGGCTCATATTCGCTGACAATCGCCTCGAAAGCTGTAACTTCACCGGCTCGCGCTCGTGCTACCAGTTCGGTTTCGTTGCTCCCACTGAGGATAGCTTTGTCCCTTTCACTTTTTGCTTCCCTCGCTAAATAAAACGCGGCCAGAGGTCAAAAAATTACCTCTACCGCGTGGATTTTATCACAAATTTGTAAATCTGATTCGCTCTAGGCTTTGCCGATTTTCGCGTTGACTATTTGTAAGGCTCGTCGCAGCGTATCGTCGGCACTGGCGGCGTGAAAATCCGCTCCCAGCCGTTCGGCCAAATCGGGCAATTCGTTCAAAAGACGGCCACCCACCCCGATTATAAGCTGAGGGAAAGCCTCGCGTACTTCCTGAATAACTCGCTTGATTTCGACTAAACGCTGGCTCATCGCCACACTTAACAGCAATATTTGGGGCTGCACCTGTTCCAAAGTGGTGATAAACGCTCCAACTGGCACATTCGCACCCAAATTGGTAACGCCCCAGCCAGCCCGCCCGAAAGCGTTCGCCACCATTGTTACGCCCACAATATGTTCTTCGCCCGCTACGCTACCAATCACTAGTTTATAGCCGTTCGGCACGCTGGAAACCACCCGTATTCGGGATAGAAAGTCGCGCACCGTGCCAGTAGCAAGATGTTCGTCACCGATACCGATTTCGCCCCGATGCCATTTTTCGCCAATTTCGTAAAGGGTATCGCGCAGCACTTCGTCGAGTTGGTGGCCCGGCAAGGTACGTTGCAGGTAATCCAGATAAAGTTCGGCTTCGGCGGTTTCTTTAGTGGGGACAAGCAAAGTCTTGAGCAAAATATCCTTGAAAGCTTTCATTTCCCGCAGCCGGAAATTGTGCATGGGTAAAGTGAAAAAGAAGGTGCTACCTTTGCCTTGTTCGCTTTCGACCCAAATCCGCCCACCCTGTAATTCGACCAAATTACGGGTAATCGCCAGTCCTAACCCTGTCCCTTTTACTTCCTTGCTCTGATTGCCCCGTACCCGGTAAAATTTCTCAAAAACTTTGCCAACTTCTTCGGCGGGAATACCGACTCCCTGGTCACTGACACTTAGGCGCACAAATTCGGGTTCGTCCGGCGAATAGCCCGCCCGGATAATAATCTGGCCGCCCTTATTGGAATATTTGATGGCGTTACCGATAATATTGTTCAAAATCTGGATAATTTTATCCCGGTCAGCTATCACCGCCGGTAAATTCTCCTCGATTTCGATTTTGAAGGAATGTTTACTTGAACCAACCCGCAAAATTTCGACGCACTGCCGGATAATTGATTCAAGTTCGGCTCGTTCCGGGCGCAAGTCAATTCGACCTGATTCAATCCGGCTCAGGCTCAACATATCGTCAATCAGGCTGCTCAGGCGGACGCTTTCGCGGTTAATCATTTCTAGCCAAAGTTTTTGCCGTTCCGCTGTGGCTTCCTGAGTCAGCAGCAATTCGCTAAAGCCCTGCATCGCGCTTAAAGGAGTGCGTAATTCGTGCGAAACTACTGCGATAAATTCGTTTTTAAGCTGGTCAGAGGCGTGGTCGCGGGTAGCATCCTGCAAAAGCAAGCCGTAACCCGACGTATTAAAACGTTCGTCTTTTACCGGGAAGAAACTAATTCGCAAAAAATAATCTTCTTCGTCCGGCTTGGCCGCTAAAGCCAGTTCTGCCTCATAGGAGCTGAGGGTGTCCGGCAAGCTTTGCCCTTGAAAAATTGGTTCGATTGCTTTTAGAGCGGTGTTGAGCGGGGCGGGGTCGTGCGCCCGTAGCAAAACTTCGGCCAAAGCTTCATCCAGCGTTTGACCTATAATTTCATCCGAGGTGTGTTCCAGCAAATTGCTGGCATATGTATTGAGAAAGCTGACCCGACCTTGAGCGTTGGTCAGAATTAAGCCGACGGGTAGCCCGGCTAACAGCGATTGTAGAACCCCCAGATTAGAGAGCCAGTTATTTGACATAATCTCTGTCTGCATCTTGGACTTTGCGCCATTGCTGCCTTTTTCGAGTTCAACGCTCATAATCTGGCTACTCCTGCTACCCTCTAGTTTAATGCCTGAATTATCTGGTCGCGTACCTGAACAGTTTTGGCCGTCCCCCCCAAATCAGGGGTTAAATTGCCGCTTTGAATTATCCTGCTAACCGCGTTCCGCAGGCGTTCGCTGGCGACATTCTCGCCAATATGTTGCAATAGCATAGCCGTTGCTAAAAACGTAGCAATTGGGTTAGCAATTCCCTGCCCGGCTATATCGGGTGCGCTACCGTGAACCGGCTCAAAAATCGCCCCGTTTTCGCCAATATTACCACTGGCTGCTACCCCCAGCCCGCCGACCAATTCCGCCGCTTCGTCTGAAAGAATGTCGCCAAAAAGGTTGGTAGTGACAATTACTTCAAAGTTTTCAGGGTCTTTTATCAAGCGCATCGCCATTGTATCTACCAGCAATTCCTGCGGCAAAATACCCTCTTGCTCGTACTCGGCGGCTACTGCGAGGGCGGTACGGCGAAAAAGGCCGTCACTTTTGCGTAAAACGTTAGCTTTATGCACTATCGTAACTTTTTTCTTGCCGGTGCGTTTCGCCAGTTCAAAGGCGTATCGTACAATTCGTTCTGAGCCGCGTTTGGTGATAACCCGCAAGGCGGTGGCCCTATCGCCAAAATCTTCTTCCAGCCCGCTATACAGCCCCTCGGTATTTTCGCGTACTATATAAAGATCCAGATTATCGCGGTAGTGCCGACCTTGCAAGCCCAACGAATGTACCGGGCGCAAATTGGCGTACAAATCCAGCGACTTACGCAAGGTAACTACGGCACTTCGGTAATTTGGAATATCGGGCGGGGTAGTAACTGCCCCAAAAAGAGTAGCCTCGGATTGCCGGGCCGCTTCGATGGTGGTTTCCGGGATAGAATCGCCACATTCCTGATAACAGGCGAAGCCCGCTTTGGCTTCAGAAAAATGCAAATCGAGGTTTAAGGCTTCCAGCACCGTAACCGCCGCTTCCACAACTTCCGGCCCAATGCCATCACCCTTAATTATCAAAATATTATGGCTCATCTTTAACCGTTCTTGAGTAGAATCTGAACAAATACCGTTTTAAAGCTTAACATACCTTAACCAGATAGTCAAACAAATCACCTGGTTAGGTCTAACTTCAGCTTGACTATAACCAGCCTTACAACTATAATTTGTTTTGTAAGAAAGCTGGCTCCGTAGCTCAGTGGATAGAGCAATGGTTTCCTAAACCATGTGTCGGAGGTTCGATTCCTCTCGGGGCTATTTTTTGTACCCGGAATTTAGTAAGTTCTGGTACGCTTTGTAAACTCGGGCCGCTACCACCTCCCAGGTAAAGTTAGCCAGCACAAAAGCGCGGCCTGCCTGCCCCATTCTCTGCCGCAAAGCCGGGTCACGCAATACAATTTCGAGCTTGTCGGCTAAATCGGCGGCATCTTGCGGTCGGTAAAGCAAGCCGGTTTCCCCATCCCGTACAACTTCCTTGAACCCCCCAAAATTGCTGGCGACAATCGGCTTTTCACAGGCGGCGGCTTCGCACAGGGCAATCCCAAAGGTTTCATTGGCGAAACTTGTGCCGACTACGACATCGGCGGCAGCGTAATAATCCGGCAAATCTTTATTCGGCACATTCCCCAAAAATACTACTTGCTCGGCTACGCCCAGTTTTGCGGCTAACGCCTCTAAATCCGGGCGATAGGTGCCATCTCCGGCAATAACGGCCCGCGTTTTCAAGTTTTTTTGGTTCAAAAGGGGCAAGGCTTCGATTAAATACTGCGCCCCTTTCCAGCGTATCAACCGTCCCACATAAAATAAGACACATTCCCCATCGGGAGCGAATTGCTGGCGAAGTTCAGAGCGAGACGGGCGGGGCGCGAAAAATTCCGCGTCTATCCCGTTGTAAACTACTTCCGGCAAAAAATCATAATGTTCCTGAATGATTTGGGCGTTGAAGTGGCTGCACGAAACCGCCCCGTCTATCTTGCGGCTGAACAAGCGGTCAAGCGGGAAAAAATCTTTACCGTGACAGCCAAACAGCAATTTGGAGCCGCGCAGTTTTTGCATAAGTTTGGCAATCGGCAAATCATAGGGTTTTTGAATATGGATAATGTCATAACGTTCGCGCCAGAGCAGGGGCAGAGTAGTCAGAGCAAAAGATAGCCGCTCCAAAAGCTTGGTCAGGCCATAAAGCCGGGACAAAATTGGCAAGCGTCGAATAGTTTCGCGACTAATAAACCGCCGGGTAATCACGCGCACTGCCGGGCTGGGGTCGGGATGGGGTGGCGTTTCCTTGACCTTACCACCGATTATATCTATCTGGCAATCGGGATAATTTGCCGCCAAATGCCGGGCTAATTCCCAGACGAAAGATTCGACCCCACCCGTTTTTGTGGTAGTGGTAACGTTGTAAAGGGCAATCTTGAGAGGACGCTGCGCCATCGTTACTTGGCCTTGACGAGCATTAGCTGATATGTTCCCTTGTAATAGAGGCGGTATAGGCGATAGGCCGGGCCAAGCAATTTTGTTTGCTTGAGCAAGTTGTAAATTAACTTTTTCCAACTCTTCGGCACAGCCTGATTCAGTTCGAGTTCGCCCAATTCTTCCAGTTGTACAAAATTATGGCGGCGGGCAAAGGGCAACAAATCGGCATAGCGATAATAATGCATCTCGTCCAAAGTCTGGCGGTCTGTAAAGCGCGAATTGTCTTTTTGCCGTTTGATTAGCTTCAAATAAGTTGGGGCAAAACGACGTGGCAACCAGTTCACCCCGCGCACATGATAATGCGGGTCATTAAAGGCGTAGCGGTTAATCGCGGTAATATAGGCCAGTCCACCCGGCGCAAGCACCCTGCTAATTTCAGCCAGCAACTTTTCGGGCTGTTGCACGTGTTCCAGCACATCCATACAGACGACGGTATCAAAAGCGGCATCGGCAAAAGGCAAATGCTCCCCCGCCGCGTTTACCGGGTCGAAGCGCAAATTATAACGTTTGCCGCGCAGCCGGGTAATTTCGCAGTAGGCCCGGTTGTAATCCAGCGAGGTAACTTTTGCCCCTTCCAAAGCCAGCGCGGTACTCAGCCCGCCCATGCCGCAGCCCAAATCGAGCAACCTTTGGCCCTGCAAATCACTTTTGCCATAGGCTTTCTGCCCAAAAAGCTTCAAAATCCCCAGCGTGCGTTGCTGCTTTTTCTCCTGCCAGATGCGCCCCTCCCGCCATTTGACGAAATCGGGCCGCCAGCGCATATGCTCCAGCCAGGGGTCAATCGCCGCTTCCAACGCTTGATTTATATTTTGGGCCTGTTCTTGCTGTTCTACCATTACCATCCACTTTAGTTGTTAGTCGTTAGTTGTTAGAGAAATGCAGTTGTTAGCTGTTAATTGTTAGAGAAATGCAAGTTCCTGTAACCTTCAAAATTCGGTGGTAAATTCCCGGACATTCCAGGTCTGGGAGACTACCCCATTTTAACAAGTTGGAAGTATGAAGTAGAAAGTCGGCATCACTTTTCGATAACCGACAACTCTGTTCCCTCTAACAACTAACAACTCTTTTACTACCCCTTTAATATTTCGGCCAGCATTGCCGGTTCGACGTTACCGCCACTAATCACGCAGACGGTTTGGCGGGAGGGCGGCAATTCGTTTCGGTGGTGCAGCAGGGCGGCGAAGGGCAAAGCCCCGGTTGGCTCGACCACCAGCTTGACCTGCTTTACAATCCGGCGCATGGCATCCCGAATCTCGTCTTCGGTGACGGTAATAATATCGTCTACCATTTCCTGCATCTGGTTTAGGGTCAAATCGCCAATGTGTAAAGTACGCACCCCATCGGCAATTGTTTTTTGGGCCTGTGCCGCCGTAATTTCAACAATTTTACCAGCCTTAAAAGAAGCGCGGGCATCGGCGGCCAGTTCCGGCTCGATGCCAACAACTTTGGCCTTTGGACACATTTGCTTGATAGCGGTAGCGATACCACTAATCAGGCCACCTCCACCCACCGGGACTAGCACCAGTTCTACATCGGGCAAATCTTCGGCGATTTCCAGCCCGGCTGTTCCCTGCCCGGCCATTACATAGGCATCATTGAAAGGCGGGACAAGTATATAACCGTGTTCGGCCTGAATTTTCCCGGCAATTTCCTCGCGGCTTTCAGTGGCCGGGTCATATAATACCACTTCCGCACCCCAGGAGCGTGTGCCGTCTATTTTGATTTGGGGGGCGTTGGCGGGCATTACGATAGTCGCTTTTACCCCCAGCATCCTGGCGGCGGCAGCCGTTCCTTGAGCGTGATTACCGCTTGAATACGCGATAATGCCGCGCTTGCGTTCTTCGGGCGAGAGCGAAGCAATTTTATTGTACGCCCCGCGCAACTTGAAAGAGCCAGTTTTTTGCAAACTTTCCGGCTTGAACCAAACTTTTTCGGTTTCGCTCGCGCCGGGACAAGCGATAAGGGGGGTACGCACTGTTACCCCTTGCAAGCGTTCGCGGGCGGCTTTAATTTCGTTCAGGCTAATAATCATGCTAATTTCTCGCTTTCGCGTTGCCGTGCATCCAGCGCAAGTTGATAAATTTCATCTTCACAAGCAAAGCTCAAATATTTTTTGTCGGGCAACTCATCAAAAAGCTGAACTTCGCTAATTTCGTGATAATCAAAATGTCCGTTCAGGGCGGTTACCTCGGTATAATACAAAGCGGCCTTGAAAGAGCGATAAGCTCCCCGCTCCAGCCAGATAACTTTGACAAATTCAAATTTGGAATATTCCGCCCCGGTTTCCTCGCGTAATTCCCGTTTGGCCGCCTTCAAGACCCCTTCGCCCCAATCCACCCCGCCGCCTGGAAATTCCCAGCCCCGCCAGCGATTATCGCACAAAACAATTTTTTCGCCATAAAAAGGCACAATAATCGCCGCTTCTATCGATATTCCGGCCTGTTGCGCTTCCTCCACTGTATTGTAAGGCATAACTTCGCGTAACTTCATAATTTTAACGTTCTTTCACATCTTTAAGGGGCGGGACATTTGGGCCAGCTTTCTGCCAGAGCTGGATTTGGCGGGGTTGACCGCGCCATTTATCAGTTTGGCCCTTAATCGTGACGGCTTTGACCAATTTCCAACGTCCGTCGGTTTGGACAAAATCAATCGGTAGTTTGCCGCCAAAAACCGCCGAGTTTTCTTTAAGATAAAGAGCCTGGGCGTTGGTATCAATCAAAAAATATTGGACTGCTTCAGGTGGCGGGCTGTACAGAGCCAACGGGAAAGGGTAAATGTACTGGCGCGGCAAAATATGCGGCCCTAAAAAAGAAGTAACCGCTACCGAAGCATCAGGTGGAATAGCTGGCAAAATTTGTTGATTAACCTGATTGACCATTCCGGCTACTTCCCGGTCACGTAACACCGAGCGGAGCGGGTTTTTCAGGGCAATATTGGCAACGAATACCCCCGCAAACAAGATAGCCATAACTCCGGCCAGATTTGCGACGGGCCAGCGTCCCAACCTTAGCTTCCCGCCGAATTTGCCCGCTTGCCACCACTTTAGCAAATTTGCCACGCCATAAATTGCGCCAATTGTAAGCGGGAAAAGCAGCAAGGCCGAATAATGGGTGCGATAATCCACCTGAGCCGCCCGGCTACTCAAAAGATTTATGCCGATTATGGGCAGGGCGAACAGCAGTAGCGAAGGGCTTAACAAGCTCAAAAAGGCGAAGGGCAAGAGCATTGCCAGCAGATAAATTGCTTTCTTGACCGTAACAACCTGCTTAAAGGTTTTATCGGGTTTGGTGATAGTGTTGGCGATTACTTCGGGTAGACTTTTGCCCAAATCGCCGTAATTGGTCGAAATTATGGTATTGCTGCCCGAAATAAAATTGATTTGCTCCTGCGAAAGCTGGACGGGCTGCACTCCCGGCGGCACAACCATATTGCCCGGCTGGATGAAAAGCGGCAAAATATAAGCGAAAAGCAAAGCAAAATAAATCGGGCCAATTAGTAAGGGCGGCAACCAGAAGCGGCGTGGAGCGTGGCGAATCAGGCCATAAACCCCAAACATGGTAACGACCAGCGAAACTTCACTTCGGGTACTCATCGCCAGCAGCATAAAGCCCAGAAAAGGCCAAAGTTTACGCTTTTCAAAAAAGTAAAAGGCATATAGCAGAGCCACCAGCCCCAAAGCCCGCATGTTAAAAGGTAGTAAGTTAAAATATTCAAGAGTTGGATTGAGCATGTAAGCAGCAACAAAACCAAGCGCGGCTACCCGGTTGTTTAATTTGTCGCGGGCCAGCCAAAAGATTGGCAGCGCACCCAAAGCCAGAATCAGGCTCTCGATAAAAAACAGGGTATGCGGGGCGGGTAGCAGCCAGTAAAGCGGTACAAACAAAATCAGGCCCGGCATAAAATCTACTGAAAAGGCCGAGGTCGAGTAATTAAAATCGCTTTGTTGCATAAAGCGGTTTTGGGTGGTGTTCCAGAGTGGCTGCTCGAAATATATTTGGTCGTAGCCCGCTTGATAAGTTTCGTATTTGAAGCTGGAGGCCGCGCTAAATACCAGAATATAAAGGATTACCATTATGAACAGGATACGTCCGGCCTGCTGGTCGAGCATATTATAGAAACGACTCAACCTGTTAGTTTTTTCGTTTTCTTGAACCTTAGCCGGATTATTAAGAGTAGTCAGACGGGCAATCTCCCGGTTAGCGCGTGTTTCAGCCAAAATCAATCTTTCGCTTTCTTTCCAAACCAAAATTTGCAGGGCCAAAAAAGTATAACACTGACCATAGTATCGCGCAACAAAGCTTTTCTTTCCACATTTCCACACAATCCACAAAAAAAAGTGGGCCAAACTATTTACAAAAAAGCGGTTATCGGCTATAATGAGCGCGTTAGAACCGAGGGTCGCCCGCAGGGTGGATTCTCGTTTTCATTTTGACCCGCTATGCAATACCGGCAGTCAGTTTTAGTTATAACTGTTCCGCCAGCCTGGTTGTGGGAAGGATTTTGAAGCGGAGTCAAGCTACTTAAGCGATAAGATTGAAAATCCTTCCCACAGGAAACAATTAATCATTTAATAGGTTAGAAAGTTTCTTTGGTGATTACAATGAGGTGAACCAGGGAACCGGGACTGTCCCCCATAATATAACTGCAAACGCAGCAGGGACAAGTTAATTGCGCGACTTTTTTCGTTAGTGAAATTTTTTTGTTGGCTATCATTGGAAATCCCCGACCCCAGGATAAGCTAAAGAAATAATTTTTGAGCAAAACGAAAAATCAAGTGGCGCAAAAATTTGTTTTTTCCGATAACTTTTAAGTACAACTGCTATAACTTTTCGTCCAATGCTGTTTTAAATGTGGCTGGAAAGGTAAAGCGACCTGTTCTATACTTTAGAACGGGCCTGTTGCTTTAGAAATTATTTGGAAACAAATTCTGGTCTGCCTCTGGTGGTCGGTTATTTTTCCAAAACTGGTGAAAATAGTTGGCAACCACAATGAACCAACGCTACATTCTTAGGAGACTCAAAATATGAGCGAAAAACTCGTTCAGTTAACGGCTGAAGGCAAAAAACGATTAGAGGGCGAATTGCACGACCTCATTACCAATCGGCGGCAAGATGTAGCCGAACGCATTCAGCAAGCCAAAGCTTTCGGCGATATTAGCGAAAGTGGTGAATACGAAGATGCCAAAAATGAGCAAGCCTGGGTAGAGGGACGTATCCGGGAACTGGAACAGACCTTGTCTCATGCCAGAGTGCTTAATGACCCCGGCAAAGGAGACCGCTCGATTGTGCGACTTGGCACAACTATTACGCTGCTTTCCGAGGATGGCGATAAGGAAGTTTATATGCTGGTAAGTTCGCCCGAAGCCAATAGCGGCGAGAACCGCATTAGCGACCAATCTCCGATTGGGGCGGCGGTACTGGGTAAACGCAAAGGTGATAAAGTAGTGGTGGCTGTCCCGGTGGGGATGCTCCACTTTACCATTGCGGGCATTGACTAGACCAGGAATCCCTGAATTTTAATTGGATAAAGTGGGAGGCCAGGGCAAATGGCCTCCTTTTTTGTTATAATAGTTTGTACACAAAAGGGAAATCGCCATAATTACACGGGAAATGCCAAGAGAAAAATAAAACCGAAAAATAAAACGGGAAAACGGAAAAGGTACAAATGGAATTTAACGATTACCAGCGACAGCGTTTGGAGAAAGCCGAAATTTTACGACAGCAGGGGCATGACCCTTACACCCCCCGCTTTGATGAGCGCACTCATAATATTGAGCAAGCCCTAGCCGATTTTGATAATCTGAAGAAGGATGACCACGCCGAGCCGCCGCTAGTCGGAACAGAAATTTGTGTGGGTGGGCGGATTTACACCTGGCGCGATAAAAAGGTTATTTTCGCCGATTTGGTAGAGGAAGGGGCTAAAATTCAGCTTTATTTCAAGGATAGCCACCTTGAGGGCGGCAAGGACAGCCTTGAGCTTTTGCGGCAAACAATGGATTTGGGCGATATTATCGGGGTGGTCGGTACACCTTTCTTGACCAAGACGGGAGAAAAGTCGCTGGAAGTCCATCGCTGGCGCATGTTGACCAAAACGATTAACACTATGCCCGACAAATATCATGGCCTGACTGACCGCGAAATCCGTTACCGTCAACGTTACGTTGACCTTATCGCCAATCCCGAAGTGCGCGAGGTTTTCGTCAAGCGCAGCCGGATTGTTTCGGCTATGCGCCGCTACCTGGATTCGCAGGGATTTTTGGAAATGGAAACGCCGGTGCTGCAACCAATTTACGGCGGGGCAGCAGCGCGGCCTTTTACCACCCATTATAATGCCCTTGAACAAACTTTTTATCTGCGGATTGCCGACGAGCTTTACCTAAAGCGGCTACTGGTAGGCGGTTATAGCAAGGTTTACGAAATCAGCAAGGATTTTCGGAACGAAGGTATTGACGTGCGCCACAATCCCGAATTTACCATGATGGAGTGCTATCAGGCTTTTGCCGATTATAAGGACATTATGAAACTGGTTGAGGAAATGCTGTCGTATATCGCGCTGGAAGTGCTGGGTTCGTACAAAATCCAGTCACGCGGCCACGAAGTAAATATGACCCCGCCCTGGCCCAGATTAAAACTCCGGGAGGCGATTATCCAGTTTGGTGGGCCGGATTACGAAGCTTTCCCGGAACAGGCCGATTTGTACCGCGAACTAAAAGAGCGGGGCGTGGATGTCGCGCCGGATACGGTTTGGCCGCGTTTGGTGGATGAAGCTTTAAAGGCTTTTGTAGTGCCGAACCTAATCCAGCCCACTTTTCTGTACGATTACCCGCAAAAGCTTTCGCCTTTGGCAAAGCGCAAACCGGGTGAGCCGAACACCGTCGAACGCTTTCAGGCGTATGTGGCCGGGCTGGAATGTGGTAACGCTTTCACCGAGCTAAACGACCCGATGGATCAACGCCAACGCTTTATCGAGCAAAAAGGCGACCAGGAGGCGGGCGACGAGGAAGCTATGCAGATGGACGACGACTTTATCAATGCCCTGATGTATGGGATGCCGCCGACGGGTGGGCTTGGCGTCGGGATTGACCGTTTGGCGATGGCTTTGCTTGACCAAAATTCTATCCGGGATGTAATCTTGTTCCCGCAGATGCGGAATATTGACCCGAAAAACCAGTAAACTTTGTCACAGGCAAAGCTTTATCCAAACCTAAATTTTATTATCGTACACTTTTTTGACTTATGAACCCGTCGCCTAACCTGTCATTCTGAGCGACCTTGATCAGCCCTTTATCTTTAGACGGGTCTAAGCGAAGAATCTTCTGTCCAAACCTGACTTTTGACCTGTGAAACCGATTTAATCAACAAGATTCTTCGCTCAGATACTATTCAAGCCAGACGGTTGGTCAAGGTCGCTCAGAATGACAGTGCTAATGGCAGGGTTATAAATTCAATAGTAATTTATCATTGTTTTGTTGGCACTCTTAAAAACATATGCTGTAGCGAAAGAGTTCTCCATTACTACTCAGCTAGACCCAGAAAAGGCCCAATTTTGGGCCTATTAATGTCAGGTTTATTAAACTTAACACCATCTTAAATTTTTGTTAATCTATTATTGCTATGCTTCTCCTTCGTAAAGCTGCTTTTGCTTTATTTTCTGCTTGTGTAAACCCGGTTCAGGAAATATTTTAAAAATGAAGGAGATGCTCATGATTAAGCGTCAAGCCCGATGGCTGGCGGCTCTGCTTTTGGGAGTCCTTGTTTTTAGCAGTGGTTCAGCTTTGGCTCAACCAACCTTGCAGCCGACGAAGGCTACCGACACACAGTACAAGCGTGTTTTGTTGATTAGCATTGATGGTATTCACGGAGTAGACGTACAACGTTTTGTAGCCTCTCACCCCAATTCGACAATGGCCCAACTTGCCAACACTGGCATTACATACACTTCGGCCCAAAGCGCAATGCCTTCCGATTCTTTTCCCGGCATTCTGGCGATAACTACCGGCGGCTCGCCTCGCTCTACCGGGGTTTATTATGATGATTCTTATGACCGCTTGCTTTCTCCGCCCGGCTCGGATTGCTCCGTCAAGGGAACAGAAGTAGAGTATGCCGAAAACGTGGATGTGAACCCGGATGCGCTGGACGGGGGCGGTGGAATTGACCCCAAGAAGCTGCCCAGAGATGGCTCTAAAGGCTGCGCCCCGGTTTACCCGCACGAGTTTGTTAAAGTTAATAACATTTTTGAGGTAATTAAAAGTTCGGGTGGGCGCACGGCTTGGTCGGACAAGCATCCTTCTTATGATTTGCTCAACGGGCCTTCTGGCAATGGCGTGGACGACCTTTATAATCCCGAAATCAACGCTAACAAAACAACCGGCAGCGTTGCCAAGACCGAAGCTTACGACGATATTAAAGTTCAGGCTATTCTAAATGAGTTAGACGGATTTGACCATACCGGCAAAAATCAGGTAGGTGTCCCGACCATTTTGGGAATGAATTTTCAGGCGGTTAGCGTTGGGCAGAAATTAGCCAAAAACGCTTATGTAGATGCTTTTGCGACCCCTAGTGACGGTTTGGCTGATGCTCTTGACCATACTGATAAATCGTTAGGCAAGATGGTAGCTAAACTTCAAGCTAACAATTTGCTAAATTCCACTCTGATTATTATTACCGCCAAGCATGGTCAAGCACCGATTGACCCCAGCAAACGAAAAATAGTGGCTTCCTCGACCATTCCTGATTTGGTCAACCAGGTTGCGCCGGATTTGGTGGCTCAAGCCACGCAGGACTCAGTTGCCTTGCTGTGGTTGAGCGACCAAAGCAAAACCGAAGCGGCAGTTTACCAATTGAGCTATGGCCCAAATCAAGCTTTAGCCGGAATTCAGGATATTTTGGCGGATGATTCCCTCAAAATGATGTTTCCCGACCCGCGTAGCGATAGCCGCAGCCCTGACATTATTATTTTGCCTGACAAGGGAGTAATTTATGCCGGGTCTAAATCTACCAAAACTGCCGAACATGGCGGTTTTAGCCGGGATGATACCAGCGTGGGCTTGATAATCTCTAACCCCGCGCTTCGGGCTAGTACCATCAAATCCCCGGTGCAGACTACCCAGATTGCCCCAACCATTCTTAAAGCTTTGGGGCTTGACCCGCAATCTTTACAAGCAGTGGTTATAGAAAGTACGCCGATATTACCCGGAATGTAATTTCGTCACTAATCCGACAAATAAGAGAGGAGATACTCAACACCAAGTATCTCCTCTCTTATTACAGATTTATTCTTTGCGAATTTTTTACAAACTACTAATCGCCAATCAATTTTTGGATTTGAGCTAACAGAATTTCAGCTTTATTGAAATTGGGCTTTTCGGTTGAATTAGTTTTAAGTAACTCTAGTTCATTCTCAAACTGGCGTAAGAGAATTATAGCCGGGCCGCGCTGCTGTTCATAACGGGCTTTTTCGATTAGGGTATCAGTCATTATTTGCTGGCTGCGAGTTAGTTCGGCGTAAAGCCGCTTTAGCTCAAGCTGCAAGGTACTACGCTCGACAGTTACGATTTCAATAGTTTGATTAAGCTCTTGCAAAAGCTCTTGCTGTCGCTCCAAATCGCTCAGAAGCTCCTGATTGCGGTTAATCTGGCTAATTGCTTTTTGATTGGTACGGGCCATTTCGTTCAGAATACGTTCGCCAACTTCCCGAACATAAGTAATCTGCTCAAGCGGCTGGTAAGGCGTATTCAAAACTTCGTTCAAAGCCTGTTGCAAGTTCGGGTCGTGTTGCATAAAGCGGTCAGCTAAAAGCTGGCTGGCGTAATCTACCACTTCACGGTCATAGCTCCAAAACCCGGTAAAAGAGCGGAAATTATCTTTTCCTGCTGGCTGGTCGTACAACTCGCGGCAAGCCATCAGAGCCTTAAAACGCGGCTCGTTGACCACCACAAACCAGTCCCCTTCCAGTTTTTCGCTGCTTCCTTCGATACCCTCAACATAAAGAGCTACCGCTTTGGCTACCTGTTCTAAAGCGTTATACCGCCCAATCTCATGCTGATAGTATTCGACTTTTTGAAAAGCGGTAAAAACTACCGGCTGCAAGTCGCTTCTAAGAACAGCATCTTCCAAAGCGTTGCTAAGAGCCTTGAGAGTGGCCTTACGCTGCAATTGCGGGGTGAGCCTATTTCCAAAACGAGCGTTTAGAGCGTTATACAGCGAAAATTTTTTATCTTGTAATTTATTTTCCATTGCCCGTATTTCTAGTATTCTAACTTGGTGTGTAGCACCCCGCTTATCGGGTTAGCTAGTTTAAAGAAGTTTGTTGCTTGCTCTTTTGGCCTGTCATTCTTTTTGTAATGCTCAGGCTGCTATTAAAGTTATACAATTTTTAGGCAGTTGGGTCAAGAGCTTTAGTAAAGGATGCTGTAAAGGCTGTGTTATAATTGAATGATTAAACGGCTTCAGGCAACTTTTTTTAAAAAGTAGTAACAGCAATAAAATTTGATAAAAGGAGCTTTATGTCAGGAGCATTAGAGGGGAGAATTGCGGTGGTGACTGGGGCCGGGCGCGGAATTGGGGCAGCTACCGCCAAACTTTTTGCCCGTGAAGGCGCGAAAGTAGCGTTGGCAAGCCGTAGCCAGGAGCAACTCGAAGCTGTTTCTCACGAAATCGAGGCTGAACTTGGGCCGGGCCGGACGCTAATTGTGCCAACTGATATTTCAGACGAAACTCAGGTGCAAAACCTTTTCAAGCAAGTTTTGAACAGTTTCGATGGGTTGGATATTTTGGTGAACAATGCCGCCACTATCGAAGTCCGCGATTTTATCGAAATGGATTTGGCGACCTGGGAAGGCGTGATGGCCGTAAATGTGCGCGGGCCGTTTTTGTGCAGCCGGGAAGCTTTCAGGCATATGAGCCAGATTGGGAAGGGCGGCGTAATTGTAAATTTAAGTTCGCTTTCGGGGGTGCGCGGGCCAGAAAAATTTCCCGGTATGAGTGCCTATGTGGTCTCAAAATATGGCGTGTTGGGTTTGACCGAAATTTTGGCGGTAGAGGGCAAGCCTTATAATATTCGGGTGAACTGTGTCTCGCCCGGTGCGGTAGATACGGTAATGCTCAAGAAAGCTGCCCCTTTTCTGAAAACCAATACTGCCCCCGAAGATGTTGCCCGCACTATCTTTTTTTTGGCTGACAATACTCAATCGCATCATATCAGCGGGGCTAATATCGAAATTTTCTCTAACGCCTGATTTAAACATTTTGTAAAAGTTAATAAACTTAAATTAAACCTGGTATTACTTGTTACTTAAATTTTATGTCTGACGAAAATCAACCACAAACTAATCGTTCTTCAACGCGCCGCTTGCTGGATTTGCAGGGGGGCAATCGGCGCGGGTTGGAACGGGCAATGCAGCATTTGTTAGGGCGGCGACCTTCGCGGGGTGGGGGGGTAATTGAACCTGCACCAGCCTCGGCTCTGGTAGAGGCGGCTCTTAATATTCTTATGCCAATTGGTTTTGAAGTAGTATCATCTTCTAAACCGGGTCAAACCGAAATAACTCATCCTCTAGCGGAGGGGCGGGTAGTCGCTTTGAGTTTGCCAGAAAGTGCCGCTATTAATTTAGAAGAAGCTACCCTGGATTTTGCTTTGTCCCGTTTTCCTGAAATGGATTTTTATTTGCCCTTTATTACTACTCGCGCCCGCTATTTGGCTAACCACAAAAAAGGCCAGGCTTCTGGCCGTTTTCTTGAACCTGAACCTGAGTACGATGAGGACGGGTTCTTGTCCTGATTTTACTCGATTACAAATTGGTCAAAATCTTTGGGAATAACTACCTGAGTGGGAGAAAATTCGCTTTCTTTGCCAATTTCTTGCAAAACCTTTTGATAAGAACAATTATTTATGTCAGAATGATGTATCATAAAAGTCCGTTTTGCGCTGATAGCTGCGGCCAAATCGCCCCATTCCGCCGAATGAATGTGGCGAGTAATTTCGGCAAGTTCGGCTTCTTCATCACAGAAAGTACATTCCATCACAAAGTTATCGGCCCCTTTAGAAAAATCTACCAGATTTTGACAGGGAGCAGTATCGCTGCTATAAACAAAGTTTTTACCGTTGGGGAAGGTTAAACGGGTGGCAATGCTAGGTACGGCGTGGACGGTAGGGGTAGTCTGGACAATAAAGTTTTCGTTTTGGAAAACAAATTCGTTTGCAGTGCCGTTAATTGGGTGAATTTCGATTGGGAAGTAATTAATCATACGGTGGCGCAAATCAAATAAATCGAGCAAAGGTTCAATTATAGCGACGGCTGAACGCAAGGCATAAATATGCAAAGGTTCTTCACGTCCTTCAATCCACAAACATTCGATTAAAGAGGGCAAAGCATAGCAATGGTCAACATGATGATGAGTCATAACGATGTGTTGCAGTTTTTTGGTATCCACACCCAAATGTAAAAGTTTGCGATAAGGAGTGCCACTACAATCAATCATAAGGTAATGACCGTTGCTTTCAAAAAGCAAGGAAGAATTATCCTGCGTGGCGGATGGCAACGCCGAGGCTGTCCCTAAAAATATGACCCGCGCCATGAAAAATGGACCTTTCTTGTGCTACAAACACTCGCTCCACTTTTTGCCGCGCCTGTTTCCTGTGGCCGACGATGGTTCGGTGTGCAAAAAACGTAGTAATTTTGTTGTATCATTTCGTTATAATAGCATTTACGAACTCAATCGTCAAATAACTCTGGTTGGTTTGCGGTACTTATAAGACTGGCGAATGTTATTGTAATTATTATCTCAGTTTCCAGCCAGCCCGTCTATGACCTTTATCACACTATTAGCTGGCAGACTCAACAATTCGGGCTGCACTTTGTCGGCAGTATCACCCGGCTGACGGTAATTGCTATCCTCGCCTCGACTAAAAATAAGGGTTGGTACGCCAACCTGAGCAAAAGGGGTCTGATCGCTGTTGTTTACCAAACGGGCCGAAGCGGGCTGTACATCGTTTGCGCCGCTATTTTTGGCCGCGCTAAAGGCCGCTTTACTTAGATTTTCGTCGCCACCAATATATAATGTTGACCCCACCCCCAACATATCCAGATTTATCATGGCAATTATTCGTTTTAGTTCGGTATCACCTAAGTTTTGGGCATAATCCGAGCTACCGATAAGGCCGCTTTCGCCACCACCAAAAGCGATAAATCTTAGTTCATATTTGGGATATTTACTTGCCAAAGCGTGGGCCAGTTCCAGCATAACCCCTACGCCACTGGCGTTGGCATTTGCTCCCGGCAAATTGGACAAAGTATCAAAATGCCCACCGATAACTAGCACCGAGGCGGTAGAGCCGCCTTCTTTGGCCGGACGAGTGCCAATAACGTTGTAAAGCTTGCGAACTACCGTAGAAGCCTGTACTTCCAGATTTACCTCCAGCCCTTTGCTTCCGGCCTGATTTATTTCCTGCTTTAATTTTTCGCCATCGTCCCGCGCAAGGCCAAGTACAGGAATATTAAAAAGCTTGCCAAGCGTTACGGTATTAAGCGGGCCGTCCCGGTCATTAAAAACTACCACTCCAATCGCGCCGCCTGCAATGGCATTTTCAACTTTTTCTTTAAAAGAAACCTCGCCTCGCTGCATCAGGGCAATTTTACCTTTGAGCGAATTTGGCCCAATTTGCCCGCTCATCCCAAAACCAGTGTAAACTAGCGACCCGTTTACATTGCCCGTCCCGGTCAAATGGGCCGCATCCCCTTTTATCTCGATTTTGCCCGCCGCGCCCGCATAGTTTAATTTTGAGCCTTTATCCTCGAAATTGGCATAGGAAACTTCAAGGCGATTTGATTGCAAACCCAGCCGGGCAAAGTAGCTTTCGATATATTGGGCCGCTTTTAGTTCATTATCGCTTCCTGCCGGGCGGCTACCGATTTTTTCGGCCAGTTCTTTTACATGAGAATAAGCCAGTTCGGGCGAGAATTTGCCATTGCTAGGGGCAATTGTTGGGCCTACCGTTGGGGTAATCGTCGGGTTAGGACGGGGAGGGGCAATCGTCGGTGTTGCTGCCTCAGAAGTGGCGACAGAAGTAGTAGTTTCAAAGCCGGGAGCGGTAGTTGGTATCAGGCGCGGAGCGATTTTGGGAGAAGCAGGCGGGGCAGGGGCGGTATTATCCCCGCAAGCCGAAAACAACAAAGCGGCCATTAGCAGGCCGCAAATTAACCATTGGCGATTAAATTTATGGGCGAGCAAATCTTTCTCCAACTAGCTACTACTGTAAACCTGAATTATCAAGCTACTAAAAAGCACTGATTGCCCTGATTATAACCGCCATTTGTCAAGCGTCAATTATCTGGCGTTTTATTCTTAATTACCAGAGCTTTAACCTGCTACTATATCCTCTCCGCCGTCTACGTTAATTACGTTGCCCGTAATCCAGTAAGTGCCGGGATTAGTGAGAGCTACCAGAGCCGAAGCCACATCTTCGGGTATGGTTAGTCGGTTAGAAGGGTTGAAGCGCAAGGCATTTTCCAGCAATTTATCACTGCCGGGAATTTTTTGTAAAGCAGGAGTATTGGTTACGCCACCACGCAAAGCGTTTGCGGTAATGCCGCTTGGGGCTAGTTCCACCGCCAGTTGGCGAATATGGGATTCGAGCAAAGCTTTTGCCCCGCCGACTGCCCCATATTTAGCAATTACTCGATGTGAACCAGCACTAGTCATAGCAAAAATACGCCCGCCCTGCCGCATCAAATTTTGGCGTACTACGTCCTGCACCCAGTACACCAGACTGTTAGCCATTACGTCCATCGTCATTTCAATTTGCTTCTGGCTAATTTCGGCTTTTTTGTCGGCGGCAATAAAATCTTGCAAAGTGCCAAAAGCCAGCGAGTGCAACAAAACGCGCAGTTGGGTTCCCGGAGCTTCTTCGGCCAGAGTTTTTTTCATTTCTTCGATAGCCGCCGCCCGCTTTTCCGCGTCCGCCGCATTCATGTTAAAGAAGAAAGCTTTGCGCCCCTCGGCCTGAATGTTTTGCTTGATACGCTCGACGTTCGGCATAGTGCCTTGCCGGTCAAGGTGTACTCCAAAAATGTTAAACCCGGCTTTTGCCAGAGCCAGCCCGCAAGCCTCGCCAAAGCCGCTGGATGAGCCTAAAATCAAGGCATAATCGTGTGTGTTTTGTTCGGACATTTTTCCGAAACCCTCCTCTTTGTATAGATTGGTTTTGAGCAAAATGATTTAGCCCGATTTTAACACACTTTGGCGGTCATACCAAATTTAGGTCAAAAAGGCTCGTTAAAGCTAACGAGCCTAACGCAAGATTATAATTATCTATCGTTAAAGCGGAAGTTGTATTCGCTGCGTTGCTGCTGCAATCCAGCCTCAAGCTGAGGCTGAGTGATAAAACCTAGTTCAACCATAACCTGACCAATCGGCTTTGGCATACCACGTTGGGCTAAATCGCTATGACGACGCAAGGACGCTTCGAGTTGCTGGCGGGTAATATAACCTTGTCTCAGCAAAAATTCACCCAAATAAGGTACAATCACTTCTCTTTGATTGGCTGAACGGTAAGTTTGAGGGGTATTGAAGCGACTCCATACGCCAAAACTGGTAGCAGCACTAACCAGTTTATCCAGTTCATCACGGCGGGCGACGGCTTGGTCAAGGTAAGCGCGGGCCACTTCGTTACGGGGGTTGCGGCGTACCACTTTTTCTAAAATATCTACCGCTTCGTATGGGTCGTCGGTTAGCCAGGCTAACCAAAGATGGGCGGATTCATTGTATGGCTCAATATCCAAAGCCTGCCTGAATAAGGTTCGAGCGCGGCTTTTGCTGCCATTTGTAGCTTCCTCAACGCCTTTGCTGAGTAAAACAACCAAATCATTATTCATACTTCTGACCCCTGTGCAGGTTATACCTGCCACTCATCATCCCACTTTACAAACTTAAAAGAAATAGTTTGTTTGAAAATCTGCCCCAACGAATAAACAAAATTATACCATAAATGTTGTCACATTTAGAATCAGTTCGCGTTGTTGCTTCCTTATCTACCACGACGGCAGCAATTGTAGTTAGAATTCGCCATCTTATATTTATTTTTACAAATGTACAGGCATTTTCGCTTTCTGTCAAGATGTCTGATGCATCAATTCGATTACACTAGGATTAACTTATCAGATTATTGTAGAAAATATAACATTTGCTCAGGTAAGTGTTATAATTCCTGCTTGTTACAGATATTTATAAAAATTCTAAAGATTCTGGTGTGAAAATGTCGCGAAATAATAAAATGAAGTTGGGTTATATGGCTCTGGGTTTGCAAACGTTGGCGATAGTTGGGGTGGCCCTTCGTAGCTGGCCTTTTGCCAAAGAATTATCCAATAGCGAGAACTGGCAAGGCCCACTTTTGCCCGATAAAGCTGCTCCTTTTATAAGTATTATCGTTCCAGCCCGCAACGAAGAATTAAATATAGAGCGTTGTGTTAGTTCGCTACTGGCTCAGGATTACCCAAATTTTGAGATAATCGCGGTAAACGACGGCAGCCAGGATAGAACCGGGCAAATTTTGGATGAGTTGGCCGCTCAGGATGCCCGCTTGAAAGTGTTACATTTAGATGGTGCTTTGCCCGATGGTTGGGCCGGAAAGCCGCACGCGATGTACGAAGGTGAAAAAGCGATTAACCCCCAAAGCCAATGGCTGCTTTTTACCGATGCTGATACCAAACATAATCCGGGTGCTTTGCGGCGGGCAATTAGCGAGGCGATTTATCAAAAGGCTGACCTTTTTTCGGTAATCAGTGAAATTGAAATGAATAGCTTTTGGGAAAAATTGCTAATGCCAATTGCCGGCTTAGGGATAAGTTTCCAGTATCCTTTTGATAAAGTTAATTCGCCTGATAGCAAACTGGCAATTGCTAATGGTCAATTTTTGCTGGTACGTTGCGAAACTTATAATAGTGTGGGCGGTTTTGGCAGCGAAAAACTCCGCAAATCCTTGTTAGATGACCGCGATATGGCGATAGCGGTTAAAAGCGCAGGCGGCAGGTTGCACGTTCGGAACGGAAGCAGCTTGCTTTCAGTTCGGATGTATCGTAATTTTGGCGAAATTTGGGCTGGCTGGCGCAAAAATGCTTTTGTAGGTAGCCGGGCGGCTTATGTAAGCGTTCCCTTCTTTATTGTGGGGATGCTAGTGGGAGGAGTGTTCCCTTTTCTGCAATTGCTCTATGCTATGCTAAAATGGGGCAGGAGTGGCGGAAAACAAAATCGGGCTTTGCTGGCAATTAGTTTGCTGCAAGTTTTTACGATGATTTATAGTCGTTGGCGGTTTGACCGGGAGCTGGGTTTGCCCTTGCGCTATTCTATTCTAAACCCGCTTGGTATGCTGGTGTTTGCCGGGATTTTGCTGGATTCGATGTGGTGTTCACTTACTGGTAAAGGTCTTAGCTGGAAAGGCCGCGCTTACCAGAATGCCGCAAAAAGTCAGCAGCTTATTTGAGTTGTTAGTTGTTAGTTGTTAGAGGGGTTGTCGGTTGTCGGGAAGAAGTTGCGAGTTGCGAATGAGTGACCCTGACTTGATACTTGATACTTAGTTCCGACTTAATACTTCCGACTTGTTTAGAGGTGAAGGTGACAGAGGTAGGAGCAGCGCAAATCGAAAAGCAGGCTAGTCGTAGCTGGCGCAAGTGGTTAATTTGGGGGCTGAGTGGGCTGGCAGGCGGGTTACTGCTGGCTAAAATTTTGTTTTCCCTTAATATTATCTGGCAAATTTTCAATTTTGCCTTCCAGGTAGACGAATCGGAAGGCATGATTGTAGCCGAAACGCTTCTGATGAATAAAGGTGTAGATATTTTCGGGCTTCCTACTTCGGAACGTTTTATCGCCGCGCCCTATACTCCGCTTTATTATCTGCTCAACGCTCCTTTTCTGGCAATTAGTGGGCCTAGCTTCAAGCCGGGTCGCGCTATATCTTTCCTGGCTTTTTGCGGTATCGCAATTCTGCTTTATTTACTTCTCACGCGCTATAGCCGCAACCGAAGTGGCAAGGCGGATTGGGTAGCAGGCGGGGCGGCGGCTCTTTTTTGGGGTTCGCTGGGGCTGAGTGCTTTTTGGGGTGGGGCGGTCAAGCCGGATATACTGGCTTTGTTCTTTAGCCTGAGTGGGGTTTATTCCATTTACCGCTATATTTCCTTGTCAAATTTGGCTAATAAATGGCTATACCTTAGTGCCGGACTTTTTGCGCTGGCGGCGATGACCAAGCAAACCGCTTTTGCCGGGCCACTGGCCGTTTTGGTGTTTTTGCTGTTTTGTGTTTCGTTAGGAGCAGCCGCCCGATTTTTAGGCGTATGGCTGGTTCTTTCGTTTGGGCCGATGCTAATTATGAATATATTGAGCCGGGGCGGGTTTTGGTATCATATTGTAACAGTCCATGAATTGCCCTGGAGTAGTCAAAATTACTGGAAGTTTTTTTCGGCCTTTGCCCAAAGCTATCCCTTGTATTTAGGCTTGGCCGGGTTATTCTTAATAATTACGTTATTTGACATAACTAAAAACCTTTTTGAGCTTCGCAATCTATCTAAGGCTTTGCGCCAAAATCAGGCAACTTTGTTCGTGCTTTATCTTGGGACAAGTGCCGGAGCAAGCCTTTCGGCGGGTACTTATGGCGGTAATCATAATCATTTGCTGGAACTCGCCGCCGCAATTTGCCTTTGTAGCGGAGTAATAATTAGCTGGGCGCGGGAAAATTGGTCAAAGCCGGAGCGGTTAAGTTGGCTCTACCCAGTGCTGCTGGGGCTAATTTGTTTGCAAACGCTGGGCCTATTTGTAGGAGAAGGGCGGGTAAAGCCGGACACTTTCCCGGTATTGGGTAGTTTTGGGCCAACGCAAGCCGGTCTGGAATTTTTGCAAGCTAATCTTTACCAACCGGGCTGGCTCGGCCTGGAATATCGCGTACCACCCGCTAACCTGAAAGAAGGTTTGGGACAGGTCGCCGCTTTTATGACCAATAACGTTGGGCCACTAATTTATACTGATAATGTTTCATTGGCGATTGCCAGTGGTAAGCCGATTTTGACCACCGACCCGTATACCCAGACGCACGCTACCGAACTTGGACGCTGGGACGAAAGTTACCTGCTGGAATTAATCAATCGTAAGGAATTCAAGCTAATTGTTTTGCGTCCTCCCTCGATAGAAGAACGTTTGCAGCAAAAAGGCGATGCCCGCGATATTTATCTTTCCCCCAATCTGGCCCGTGCCATTCTTGCCAACTATAAGTTGACTCAACGCAATGCGGCCTTTATTTATGAACCTAAATAACTTTGACAATAATTATAGACTAAAGGCTTATCCACATGGTCGATGTAAATCCTTACTTAAGGAAGTATAATACTAGAAGGCTTATATAATTTCTATATAGTATAACGCTCCAAGTAATTATTACCCTCTTATCATCTTATTTTATTCACATTGTCTCCCAATGTGAGTATGCCCATTTATTGCCTTTACTTTCTCGTGGTAATACACTCTGCGAGAGCCTAAAAGCTCATTACTCGCTCAATGGGCTTTTTTATTTCATATTACTTATACAGACTGTTGGAAAATTAGAAAAAAGGGGAAATGAAAAGAGGCGCACCGTCATTGGTACGCCTCTCAAAAGAAATATATATAATGCTGGGTGGCGCTGGTTAGCTTTGATGGCTACCTGCTACCTCACGTGCGTTCACAACTACTGGCGAATTCATCTGCAAGCCCATCGTTCGGCCCTGCCGTTCTACCGCTTTAATAATACGTTGATGGCGCGGTGTGAGCAATTCAGGACGTAGAACGGGGTCGTCGCGGTAAAGTTGTTCGGCCCAAACGTGGTTGTAATCGGGAAGCACCGACAGGTGCAAAGAACTGGCGAAAGGAAATTTTGCGTAAACGTATTTCCACAATTCGCGGTCAGCTCGCAGATTAAGAGTCATAGCCATAGGTCGTGTCAGCTCCTTTGCTGGTTCGCTGTCGGCTTGCTCAAATCAAACCGGGCAGCAGTACGAAACACGCCAACCCCATTGTTAGCGTGCAAGTAGAAAACTGTTACTGAGTATTCCCTAAAAACAGGAGAGCGACTAGCAATTTTTGCTTTTCCTCGACATTGAGTGAAGCTAATCTTAACCAGTTGTTTACCTTATAATAATTATAGCATACTGCTATAGGGTTCGCAACAGACTTGGATTAAGATTTGTTAAACAAATCCTAGTAACAAACTCGGAATAAATCGGTTTGTAAAACTTCGAGGTTTAAAAATAACCGTTCTAACTCGAATTTGATTACACAGTGGCCTACCAAAAAAATTTATTTACTTTTACCTTTTTGCCTTTGAGTTGCTCAAGGAGCAGTATTCAGCTTTCTAGCGGTTCACTTAATTGCCATTGTCGCCGGGTTATTACCAGCACAATTCAGGCCAGGCAAAGTTAAAGAAATATAGGCTTATCATTAAGTTAATCAGGGAAAGCTAAAATATATTGAAAGCTTACCGAACTATTATAAACCCCACCTTGTATTTAATATATTTAATCTTACTAACCAAAAGCAAGCCTTAACTACCTATTTTTAATATAAATTTAATTACATAAGGTAGGTTCTTTGGAAACTGTAGCAAATATGTTATAATAGAACTGGCGAAATAGAATAGTTAATGAGTTATTAAGGAGAAACACCTCGGTTATGGGCTTTTCAAAATCACTTATTTCAAAGTTGTTATTTATTTTTCTTGCAGTTTTTTCGTTAAATTTGATACTTTCGGCCTTAGTGTGGGCTGACCCCACTTTTGTTAGCAATAATTTTCAGCAAAAATGGCAAAGAGCGGATAAAGCAATCTCCGATAATCTGGCAAATCCGGCTCGAAGCTGGATTTGGGGGCCGGAGAGTTTTGGAGCTAATAAAGAACCTTATGCTGAAACTTCAGGCGGGCAACGAGAGGTACAGTATTTTGATAAAGCTCGAATGGAAATTAACAATTCGTCGCGCGGCGCGGTTACTAACGGTTTGTTGGTTCGTGAGCTTGTTTCGGGACGATTGGCA